>JBAWWR010000001.1:0-64963 GCA_037146675.1 Verrucomicrobiota bacterium
TCGGCCACGGTGGCTTGCAAGTCGGCGGTCCGCTGGCTGACGGTCTGCTCCAATTGCCCGGCGTGCTGCTGGAGCTCCTCGTGGGCCGCCACCAATTCGGTCTCCACCAATTTGCGTTCGGTGATATCGGTGGCCACGCCGCCCAGTCCCACGATTTTGCCATGCGTATCCCGAATCGGAAACTTCGCGGTGAGCAGCGTGCGAGGCTCGGTGCCGAGCTTGGTCAGCAAGGTCTCTTCCATAACCCGCATTTGTCCGGTAGTCAGGATTTCGCGGTCGACTGCCAGCAGCTGGTCGGCAGTCGCCTTCGTGAAAATATCGTGCAAGGTTTTACCCAGTATTTCCTCTTTTGGCCGCCGGTGAAATTGGCTAGCCGCCGTGTTCACCAGCGTGCAGCGGTGGTCCAGATCGAAGGCGAAAACGCTCGACGGCGTGCTGTCGATGATGGAACTCAACAAATCCCGGCTCGCTTGTAATGCCTGTTCGTTTTCTCGCAGCGCCTCTGTGGTCTGCCGGCGCGCCAGCGCAATGGCCAGATTGTTGGCGATCTGTTCCAACTGGGTAATCATCGCGGAAGTGAACCGGTCCGGCCGGTGGTCATTGAATTGCAACAGGCCGAACACCTCCGTCCCGAGGCGCAACGGAATCAGCGCCACCGATTGGTAGCCGGCGTGAATGCACTGGTTGCGGGGATTGATCCGCGCATCGTCCGCCGGCGCCAGCTCGAGCAGGCTGCGCGATGCATTGGTCCAGAAACTTCCGTTGGCGGTGAAGCACGGCTGGCTGGGATTCGTCCGCCCGGTAATCACCAAGCCACACATGCACTCGAGCCCGGGGTTACCGGCGGCGTCGCACACGCGCTGACCGGTGGCGTCATAGGCGCAGAGGAAGGTCTCCTTCTGCACAAACTCCTCCGGAAAACCACTGGTCGCATAATACGGATAGTCGCCATTGTTGCGCAAGCGGATGCCGACCGCTTCGCAGCCCGCCCAGTTGTGCAAGGTCCCGGTCAAATCCTGCATGCACTGCCGGTAATCGCCCGGGCTGTTGAGCAACACCAGCAGGTGCGCCGTCAACGCGAGCGACTCCTCCTGTAATTTGCGCGCGGTGATGTCGGTGAGCACAACGTGGCTCACGCTCACCCCGGCCGCGCCCGCCACCACGCTGGTCGTCAGCAGTCCCCAGAATAGCGCGCCATCAGATTTCACCAGCCGCAGCTCGCACACCTGCGTGGTGCCGATCTCAATGAGCTGTTTGCGGAACCGAAAAAAGAGGTCTTGATCATCGCGCAGAATGAAGTGCGCTAACGACCGGTTGATCAGCTTGCTCCGCTCCACACCCAGCAGCGTGCCGGCGGTGAGATTGGCTTCGAGGATGACGCCGGCTTCATTGATGGTGCAATACCCGACCGGCGCCAAGTCATACAGGTCGAAATAGCGCGCGCGAGTGACCTCCAGCTCCGCCTGCACCTTGCGCAGTTCTTCGTTCTGCATCTCCAGCTCGGTCTGGTGCACCCGCAGTTGATGAACGGTCGCCTCCAGCACTTTGGCCGTGACGGCCTGAGGAGGCGACGGCAACCGCGCTTCGCCTTCCCGGACGGAATCTTCAGCCCGGTTGCGCAACGCTTCCTTGGCATCGGCCTGTCGTTTATCACCCACAACGTATAATCGTCACAAAACCGCCGATATGCAATCGGACGACCCCCTGAGATATCTATCGGTGAAAAACCTGAGGCGCAAAGGCGGTTGGGCGTGGGAAAGGATGGGGTGACCGACGGGATTTGAACCCGCGACAGCCAGATCCACAATCTGGAGCTCTACCAGGCTGAGCTACGGCCACCATCCAAAATCGAGCGCGACTTTAGCATTGCAAGCGGAGAGGGTCAAGCTATCGTACGGGCTACCCGTGAACCGCATCCATTTACTCTCTGAACACGTCGCCAACCAAATCGCGGCCGGCGAAGTGGTGGAGCGTCCCGCATCGGTCGTGAAAGAGCTGCTGGAAAACGCGCTCGACGCCGACTCCCAGCGGATTGTCGTCACCATCAAAGCCGGTGGCCGCTCGGCAATCGTGGTCGCCGACGACGGCTTTGGGATGAGCCGGGACGATGCGCTGCTCGCGCTCGAACGCCATGCCACCAGCAAAATCACGACCGCCGAGGATTTGGATAGCATCCGTTCGCTCGGGTTTCGCGGTGAAGCCGTGCCGAGTATTGCCGCCGTGTCGCGATTCACACTCACCAGCCGGGAACGCGGCGCACTGGCCGGCACGCAAATCGAAATTGCCGGCGGAAAAATCATTTCCGTCAGCGATGTCGGCACCGCCGAAGGCACGACGGTCGAGGTGCGGAATCTGTTTTTTAACTTACCGGCGCGCCGCAAATTTCTCCGGTCGGAACAAACCGAGACCGCGCACATCGAACACATCGTCACGCTCTGCGCGCTGGCGCATCCGACGGTGGCGTTCCGGCTGGTCGTGGATGAGCGGACCCGCTTTGACCTCGCGCCGGCAACTGAACTGGCCGGGCGACTTCGGGAACTTTACGGCCCGCAACTCGTCGCGCAATTGCTACCGCTGGTCGGGGAGGGGATTCACGGATTTGTCGGCAAGCCCGGCATCAGTCGCGCCGACCGCACGCAGCAACATATTTTCGTCAACGGCCGCCCCGTCGAAAGCAAGGGCATCAACTACGCGTTGATGGAAGGCTATCATACCGGCCTGATGAAAGGCCGGTTCCCGGTCACGTTTCTGTTTATCGAGATTGATCCGGCCGCGGTGGATGTGAACATTCACCCGGCCAAGCGCGAAGTCCGGTTCCGCGATGAGTACGCGGTCCGGCAAGCGGTGGTTCGCGCCGTGCGCCACGCCCTCACACCGGTCGGACCGACATTTCAGCCGGTGACCAATGTCGGCTGGCCAACTGCCGGTCCAGGCGAACCGGCCAACTCAGTGAGCCGGCCTGACGAGCAGACATCTTTGCCGGTAACGACGGCGGAAGTGCAAACCGAAGAAGGCCGGTGGCGCGTCCTCGGCGTGATTGGTAAGCTTTACGTTTTGATCGAGTCCCCGGAAGGGCTCGTGCTGATGGACCAACACGCGGCGCACGAGCGCGTGCTGTTTGAGCGGATGCTCAAGGAATTGACGACTGAATCTGCGCCGGCGCAAAAGCTGTTATTGCCGGTCACGCTGGAATTGGAGGCGCGCGATGCCGACTTTTTGCGCGGCAATCTCCAGACGCTGCACAAGCTCGGCCTCGGTGTCAGCGAGTTTGGCGAGCGGACATTTCTGATCGATGCGTTGCCGCCGTATTTCCAATTGGACAATCTCGCGCAGACGTTCCGCGACATCGTGGATGAACTCCGGCAGACCGGCGAGCAAGTCCACGCCCGCCGGCTGGGTGAAGATAAAATTGCGACGACGGTGTGCCGGCACGCGGTCAAGGCGCGCGATCCATTGCGCGGCGAAGAGTTGCGCGGTTTGTTGGAGCAGTTGCACCGGTGCGATTTGCCCTACACCTGTCCGCACGGGCGGCCGACGCTGATTCAAATCAGCTACGCCGAATTGGAAAAGAAGTTCGGTCGGAAAGTCTAACTACTCCAGGCGGCGGGCCACGCCAATGTCGGCGGAGATTTGTTCCTGGAGGGCGGCGGCGGACGCGAACTTTTGTTCGCCTCTAAGTTTCCGGTGAAACACAATTTCGATTTCCTGACCGTAGATGTCGCGGCTGAAGTCGAGGATGTGGACTTCGAGAACCCGCTGATGGCTGCGGCCGGCAAACGTGGGACGCCGACCGAGATTGATGACGCCGGTAAAGGTTTGGCCGGCGACAATCACGCGGGTGGCATACACGCCATCGGGCGGGAAGGCTTCGTGGTGCGAATCGAGGTTGGCAGTCGGAAAGCCGAGCGTGTGACCAACGCCGTCGCCTTTGACCACGGTGCCGAGGATTGAAAACTGACGTCCGAGCATCACGGCGGCCCGGTCGAGGTTGCCGGCAAGGATGTGTTGACGGACGGCGGTGGAGCTGATCATTTCGCCATCGGGCGTAAGGACGGGCGTGATTTCGGTGACGGTGAAGCCGTGCCGGGGCGCGAGTTGTTCGAGCAAGGCGGGGTTGCCGGCACGGTTGTAACCGAAGTGGAACCGGGTGCCGACGCAGACATGCCGGCAGAAGGCGATTTGCTCAATGAAGTTTTCTGCAGTCGTGGCGGCGAAGGCATTGTCGAAGTTAATGAGGATGCAGGCGTCAACGCCGAGCTGCCGGATGAGCGCGAGTTTGTGGGCGGTGGAAGTGAGCAAGACCGGCGCTTGATCTGGACGCAAAATACGGATGGGGTGGGGGTCGAATGTCAGCGCGACCGATAGGCCGGCGGCTTGTTGGGCGGCAGTGCGTGCCTGCCCGATGACGCGCTGGTGGCCGAGGTGGACGCCGTCAAAGACGCCAATGGCGAGATAGACCGGGCGATTTTCGGCGGCAAGTTCAGCGAGTGTGCGGAAGACTTTCATCGCACGATAGTCGGTCACTCCGCTTTGAGGAGCTTAAGGACCGGAATGATGTGCGGCACGAGTTCGTCGCGTTTTAACTTGAGCAAGTCTTCAAGCTTGTGGGCATTTTGAACGTCGAGCTTGCCGGAGCGGGTGCGGCGCAAGGCGGCCAGGTGCGCGCCGCAGCCAATTTGTTCCCCAATGTCGTAGCAGAGTGTGCGGACATAGGTGCCTTTGGTGCAGGTGACGCGAAAGTCAATGCACGGCAGGTCGATTTTCAAGATTCGGAAATCATAGATGTGAACGAGGCGCGGCTCACGTTCGATGGTCTGGCCTTTGCGGGCAAGTTTGTAAAGCGTCTGACCGCCGATTTTCTTGGCGCTGACCATCGGCGGAATTTGTTGGATATCGCCGCGAAATTTGGCGATGACGGCTTCGATATCAGCATCAGTTAGCGGTGGGACCGGCTTCTCGGCGAGCACTTTGCCATCAGCGTCTTGCGAATCGGTCGCAATCCCGAGCCGCATTGTGCCTTCGTAAGATTTGTCATCGGACATTAACCGGTCTTGCAACTTGGTGGCGCGTTCGAGGACGATGACGAGCAGGCCGGTCGCCGCCGGGTCAAGCGTGCCACAGTGGCCGACTTTCCGGAAACCAAAATGCCGGCGGATGTAGTCCACCACGTCGTGCGAAGTGAGACGCGTCGGTTTGTCCACGAGCAGAACGCCGTCAAAAGGTGTGAGTTGGGGCAGCATGTTAGATTCCGGCGGTTGCGAGCGCGGCAGTAACGGCGGCTAAAACTTTGGTTTCGATTTCTTTTGGCAGACCGGTCAAGCGCGCACCGGCGGCTTCACGGTGGCCGCCGCCGCCGAAATGCCGAGCAATACTGTTAACGTCCACTTTCGGGTTTTTGGAGCGGAAGCTGACGCGGAACTTGCCGACTTCTTCGAGTTCCTCGAATAGCAGCGCGACGACAACCCCTTCAATGGCGCGGGCGAAATCAATCAAACCTTCGGTATCCTCGCGTTTGGCGCCAGAGTTGGTGAACATGTCGTTCGTGAGCCAGAAATAAGCGGTGTGCTTGTGATCGGTCAGCTTCAAATCAGCCAGCGCCATTTGGAGCATCCGGAGGCGGGCGTAGGGATAGCTCTCGTAAACGTGCCGGGAAAGCTCGCCGACGTTGATGCCGGTTTCGACCAGCTCAGCGGCCGCGCGGAGGCAGCTGGCCGTGGTGTTACCAAACATGAAGGACCCGGTATCTGTCGAAATCGCGGCGAACAAACACTGGGCAATTTCGGGCGTGAGCGTGAAACCGCCGCGCTTGATGAGATCGAAGACGATTTGGCCAGAGGCCGGCGCTGCGGGCACAATCCAATTGAGTTGTGCAAATTTCTCATTACTGACGTGGTGGTCGATGTTGATGAAATGCTTCTTGCCAGCGATCTTGTCAGCGGCAGTGCCGACCCGTTGCCAGGTGGAGGTGTCGAGGGTAATCACGACATCAAAGGCTTTCGGCGTTGCCGGCGGCCGCGTAATGAGATTGGCACCGGGCAGGAACTTGAACTTGGCCGGTACCTCATCATCATTCCAAGCTTCGACGGTCTTGCCGAGGCCTTGCAGAACCATTGTCAACGCAAGTTGTGAACCGATAGCGTCACCGTCGGGCCGGTAATGGTTGAGAATCAGGAACGACTGTTCCCGGCGCATGATGTCGGTGATTTCGTGGCAGAGATCAGTCATGGGGATTCTGACGGCTTGAGTTTGGCGAGCAGCATTTCGATGCGCTGGGCGTGGGACTCGGTTTCATCAAGGATAAATTTCAGGCGGGGCGTATATTTCAAAACGATACGTTTAGCCAGTTCGTGCTGAATGTGGCCGTGCCGCTGTTCCAGTATCGCAATGGCGCGTTTTTTTTGCTCGGCAGTGCCGATAACGCTCACATAGATGCGGCCATCCTTTAAATCGGGAGCGACCGATGCGGAGGTGACGGTGACAAAACCACAGTCAGTCAAGTTCAACTCCTGCAATACCTCACCAATTTGCTGTTTGACCAACTCCGAGACGCGGACGATACGATGATTACTCATTGCGTTCGGGCACCTACAACGACGCGGCGACCTTCTCGATCGTGTAACATTCGATGATGTCACCGGCTTGGTAGTCTTGGAAATTCTCCAACCGCAACCCGCATTCCGAGCCGGCCTTGACTTCCTTCGCGTCGTCTTGGAAGTGCTTGAGGCTGCCAATGCGGCCTTCATATTGCGCGGCGCGACGACGGAGCAAGCGCACGCGACCGGTCCGAGTAATGCGACCGTCGGTCACGTAGCAACCGGCAACCTTCGGCCCGGCTGAAAGCTCGAACACTTTGCGAATCTCGGCATGGCCGACAATCATTTCCTTGGCGTCCGGTTCTAGGAGGCCGGTCAGCGCCTCTTCGACTTGTTCGAGTAATTCGTAAATGATTGTGTACAGCTTGATCTGGACGCCTTCGTGGGTGGCCATATCAGTGACGCCACTTTCGGCCTTAACGCGAAAACCAAACAAGACGGCATGTGAGGCAGTTGCCAGTAGGACGTCGTTTTCAGTAATATTGCCAACGGCGGCGTGGATGAGCTCCATCTCGATCTTGTCGCTCTTGACCTTACTGAGCGAATCCGCAATGGCTTCGAGCGAGCCTTGCACGTCGGCTTTCAGAACGATATTAAGCTTCTTCTTCTCGCCGCCATCGATCTGGCTCATCAAGTCCTCGAGTGTCGCGCGCTTGGTTACGCCGTTCACTTGGACTCGGGCTTCGAGCTTGCGTTGCTCGGAGAGTTCGCGCGCTTCCTTCTCGTTCTTCATCACCGTAAATTCGGCACCGGCCTCCGGTAGTCCCGACAGGCCGACAATCTTGACCGGAATCGATGGACCAGCCTCTTTCACGCGATTGCCGCGGTCGTCAATCAACGCGCGCACCTTACCGCCGTGCGGGCCAATGATGAGCGCATCACCAACCTTGAGAATTCCTTGACGGACCAACACTGTGGCGGTCGGTCCCATACCGGGTTCAACTTGCGCCTCGATGACATTGCCCTTGGCGATTGCCTTCGAGCTGGCTTTGAGTTCCAAAACATCCGCCTGCAACAGAATCATCTCCAGCAGTAGATCGAGATTTTTCTTCGTCTTGGCCGAGACATCAACGGTAATTGTGTCGCCGCCCCACGACTCGGGGTTTAAACCATATTCCTGCAATTGCTTTTTAACCCGGTCCGGATTAGCCGTCGGCAGATCGCATTTATTAACGGCGACAATAATCGGCACCTTGGCCGCTTTGGCGTGGTTAAGAGCCTCCAAAGTCTGCGGCATCACGCCGTCATCAGCACCAACTACCAGTACGACAATGTCGGTTACATTGGCACCACGGGAACGCATCTTCGTAAATGCCGCGTGACCCGGTGTGTCGAGGAAGGAAATCTGTTTGCCGTCCGGCAGGCGGACAATGCTCGCGCCGATATGCTGTGTAATACCGCCGCTTTCGTGCGCCGCCACATCAGTCTTACGAATCGCATCAAGCAACGACGTCTTGCCATGATCGACATGCCCCATAACCGTGACAACTGGCGGACGGGGTTGTAAATCTTCTGATTTGACGCCCGGTGCCGGTGTCTCAGCTGGTTTCGGCGTGTGAATGGCGTACGCACCGCGTTCGCGTTTTTCCAACTCAAAAACATATCCGCTGCGTTCGCAAATTTTGCGCGCGGCATCTTCGCCAATGGTTTCGTTGAGGTTGGCGAAAACGTTCAACTCCATCAACTCCCCTAAGAGCAAATGCGGCTTCTTGCTCAGCCGTTGCGCCAAGTCGCGCACGACAATCGGCGGCTTCATCGTGATAACTTTTTGCCCGGCGTCGTTGATGGTAAATAATGGGCCAATTGGCACAGCAGCTGGCACGACAGGTGGCCGTGGAGCCGGTGGCTTAGGTGCGGGCGGTTTTGGCGCTATTACCGGTGCTATTACCACTGGTTTAGGTGCTACCGGCGCTTGAATAACGGGTTTCGCCAACGGCCGCGACCAAGACGGTGCAGTTGCCGGCGCAGGAACAATCGGTTTTGGTAATGGCCGTGGTCCAGCAACTGGCGGTGGTACCGGTGGCAACGGCTTGGCGACAACCGGCTCAATTTTTACAACAACCGGCGGCAAAGGTGGTGGAGTAGGTGGTACAATCGGCAGCGGTTCCGGGGCTGGAGGCTCCGGGGACGGCAGGACGTAACCGTATTCTTTTTCGATGGACTCCGCAGTGATATTGTCCACTGTGCTGGAGACGCTCTTGACCGGATAGTTCATGGTCTTGAGCTTTGCCATCATCTCCTTGCTGGAGAGACCGCAATGCTTGGCTAAGTCGTGAACGCGAATACTCATGTTGTGGCTGGTGCACTCCCGGCGGCAGTTTCCCGCCGTTCTTGTTCGGCGACCACCGATTGAAATACGGCAGTGGCTTTATCTTCACCGACAATATTGCTCAAATCAGCAACGTCAGCCGCTAGTAAACCTTCGAGAGAATGGAAGCCCGATTTCACCAACATCTGCGCAACTTCGGCTTCGATGCCGGGAATAGCGCACAATTCTTTCACGGCGCGGGCGACCTTGGCATCAAAACCGAGTTCAGCCGTCTCTTCTTTTTCAATGTCCACGTGCCAGCCGGTCAGCTTCGCAGTCAGTCGCGCGTTTTGGCCTTTTTTACCAATAGCCAACGATAGCTGGTCATTATCAACAATAATGCGAACAGAATGACGGTCTTCGTCAATAATAAGATTCTTTAATTTCGCCGGCGCCAAAGCGTTGGCGACGTATTGCCGGACGTTCGGATCCCAGCGAATGATGTCAACCTTCTCGCCGCTCAGTTCGCGAACGATATTTTTGACACGCATGCCCTTCATGCCGACGCAAGCGCCAACCGGATCGACTTTTTCGTTACGCGACCAAACGGCAATTTTACTGCGGAACCCAGCTTCGCGAGCGATAGCCTTGATTTCGACTGTCTTATCGGCAATTTCGCTCACTTCAAGCTCAAACAGTTTCTTGATAAAATCTGGATGACTGCGCGACAACACGATGTCGGGACCGTGTCCGCCGCTGTCCACGCTGAGAACGTAGGCGCGGATGCGGTCGCCGGGTTGATATTCTTCGGTTGGAACGCGTTCACGACTCGGCATGACCGCTTCGATGCGACCCAAATCAACAATCACATCGCTGCGTTCAAAACGGCGCACAGTGCCGGCCAGAATATCGCCGGTGCGGCCTTTGAACTCATCAAAAACCATGCCCTTTTCAACCTGCCTGATTTTTTGGAGCATTGCCTGTTTGGCCGTTTGTGCGGCAACGCGACCAAAGTTAGCCGGCGTGACTTCAACATCGACCGTCTCGCCAAGTTGAGCAGTGGGTTTGCGTTTGCGGGCCTCGGAGAGCGAAATCTCGTCGTGCTTGCTAACGACGTTTTCGACAATCACCAATGTAGCCAGTGCACGGATTGCCCCAGTTTTGCGGTCAATCTCAATGCGGAGCTCGCGGGCCGGGCCGACAGATTTCTTGGAAGCCTGCAACAAAGCCTGTTCGACGGCTTGAATCAAGATTTCCTTGTCAATACCCTTCTCGCGCTGCAAATATTCTAAGACTGCAATCAGTTCGCCGTTCATGCGTTACGTTTCCTGTGGCGCTCGGATTGTTCGAGAGAACAAAAAAGTGGGTTTTTGACCCACTTAATCCACTACCGCCAAAATCAACTGACGGGACTATAGGCAAAGCTTTTGGTGCGGTCAAGAAATTTCCCCGTAGATTGACAGGAGCACCAGTAATGGTAGTATGCGCATCAGTAATATGGGTTGCAAACTTTTCAATACTCGCAGTTCGAAAAATCTAGCTCGGAACGCGGTTCGCCCGCGGTTTGGCTTAGTCTTGGTGTTGACGACGGTGTTTACGGGCGGATGCGGACAGGATGGAATCAAAACTTATACCGTCCCTAAAGAGGTGCCGGCACGGACTGATTCTCCAGGTCTCGCAGCTCCAGCAGGTGTATCGCCGTTAAAATGGAAGCTCCCTACCGGATGGCAGGAAGTTCCGTCGAGCAGCATGCGTGTCGCATCTTTCAAGATTACCGGCGCGGACGGCAAGCAAGCCGACGTAAGCGTCATTCCATTGCCGGGCGGAGCTGGTGGTGATTTAAGTAATGTGAACCGGTGGCGTGGTCAGGTCGGTTTGGCGCCGGTAGCCGAGGAAGAATTGCCAAAACTGACCGACACTGTTGAAGTGGATGGTCAACCGGCGGCGCTTTATGAACTAACCGGTGACGCTGTTCGGATTCTGGCCGCCATCCAGCGTCGCGATGGAATGATGTGGTTTTTTAAAATAACCGGCGATAGTCAGCTCGTGGCGCAGGTAAGGCCGGCGTTTGTAGAGTTTCTCAAGTCAGTCCAATTTGTAACTAGCACCGCAATGCCAGCAGTAACTTCCGAAGTTGTGACGAGTAATGCTAAACCGAACTGGACCGTGCCGGCAGGTTGGCAGGAGATTTCTGGTGGGCAGTTTCTTGTGGCAAAATTTGTGGTTACCGGCGACGGTGGTGCGCAAGCGGCGGTGAATATCAGCTCCTCAGCCGGTGACGGCGGTGGCTTGGCTGCTAATGTGAACCGGTGGCGAAAACAGCTTGGGTTAAGCGAGCTCACCGGTGAAGAATTAGCGAAATCTGTGCAATCGATCGGTCCAATTACGCTCGTTGAAATGGCCGGTCAAGATGTGCGCACCAGTCAGCCGACAGCGCTTATCGGCGTAATGGTGTCACAGGCCGGGCAGGTTTGGTTTTACAAGTTGATGGGCGACGCGACGGTTGTCGCGGCGCAGAAGGCGGCGTTCGTTCAGTTCGTACAAGGAGTGAAGTATTAAGATGCTCGAACGACTTGCTGGTTTTTTCACCTCCCTGCGGTTGACCGTTGTATTGTTAGCGCTCGGCTTGGTGTTGGTGTTTTGGGGAACAATAGCGCAAGTGCATCTCGGGTTGTACCAGGCGCAGAATGAATTTTTCCGGAGTTTTTTCATTTACTGGTCACCGGCCGCATCAGGATTGCGGATCCCCGTTTTTCCAGGCGGTTATTTAATCGGTGGGTTGCTGCTGGCTAATTTAGTAGTCTACAACCTTCGCTTTGATCGATCCGTCAAGCGCCAACCTGGTCTTGTGGTGATTCACATTGGCGTTGGATTGTTGCTCATCGGCCAATTATTAACAGATGTTTTCTCAGCCGAAAGCATGATGCACATGCGTAATGGTGAGACCAAGAATTACTCAGAGGCATCGAGTCATTTCGAATTGGCTGTGGTGGATAAAACAGAAGTGGCAACGGATCAAGTCGTGGCAATTCCTGAGGCGTTGCTTCAACGAAAAGCAGTGATTCGCCATCCGAATCTGCCATTCAATATTCAGGTGCGCACATTTTACAGCAACTCAGCGCTAGTAGAAAAACCGCAAGAAGGTTTTACACAGCTCAACACCTCCGGTGGTTTTGGTGCCGGCGCTTGGTGGCGTGAATTGCCGCACGAAGCTGAAACGGATCGACGTGATATGCCGTCCGCCATTGTGGAGCTACGCACTCCGCAGGGTTCGCTGGGAACTTATCTAGTGTCCGCCTACCTTGATCAACCGCAGGTGGTAAGTCTCAACGGTCGCCAGTACGAGTTGACGTTGCGCCCTGAACGCTTCTACAAACCGTTTAATCTACATCTGGTCGAGTTCCGCCACGATAAGTATCCCGGCACAGATATCCCTAAGAACTTTTCCAGCCGCGTTCGTGTGCAGCGACCGGATACCGGCGAAGATCGCGAAGTGTTGATCTATATGAATAATCCACTGCGCTACAATGGCGACACTTATTACCAAGCGAGTTTCGATACGGACAATCAAGGCACAGTGTTGCAAGTTGTCCATAATCCCAGCTGGCTCACGCCATATTTCTCGTGCGTCCTAGTAGGCTTGGGATTGGTCTGGCAATTCCTACGCCATCTCATCGGATTCGCCGCAAAACGCAAAGCAACATGAAATTTCTACTCAAGAGTCTGCCGTGGTTGTTTCTGGGGCTATTCGCCGCAGAGATTGGCGTTGTCATGTTGCCGAAGCCAGATGCTGAATTCCACACCGCAGAATTCGGTCGGCTGCCGGTCTTGCTTAATGGACGAATTCAACCATTTGATTCTGTTGCACGGAATTCACTGCTGCAAATCCGTAGTACCGGTGATGTGCCACTAGAAGAAGTACCGGCTTGGCAGTTTTGGCACCACCCACAGAAACTGAAATCGACTGCGTGGTTGCTCGAGGTGTTTTTCCTATCAGATGTAGCCGATACGCGGCCGATTTTTCTGATTCACCACCCGGACATTATTAGCGAGTTGAAGCTCGGCGAGAAGGGTGTCGAAAAATCCGGTTTGCGCTACTACACGTTTGCCGAACTCGGACCGGTCTTGAAGGAGATTTCTGATCAGGCTAACCAAGCGGGAAATATCGATGACGCGCAGCGCACGACATACCAGAAGCAAATACTTAAACTTGCCAATGCGCTTGGCTTGTATCAGCAACTCAAAAACAGCATTCAGCCCGAAGGCACTGAGGACTTTGTTAAATTACTGGCGGCTTACCAAGCGGCAGCGCGCGCGCAGCAAGCGGGGCAAAAAACTGACGCTGAGGCGCTCCGTAAGCTAGCGGCTATCACTCAACAGTTTGAGAATGTCTCAAAAGACGCTTTGCCGCTTGTTATTCCGCCCGCTAATCCTGCGGATAAAGATGCCTGGGTCAATGTCGGTACGAGCCTGCTCCGCGCTAATCATGCTGGCGCAGCTCTTCATCCTGCCACCGCATTTTTTGCCCGAATGGCGACCACCTTTGGGCGCGATGACGCTGCGGGGTTCAACAGCGCTCTAGCTGATTATCGAAATTGGCTGACACCAAATTTCGCGCATGAACTGGCAAAAGGCAGGGCGGAGTTTTATTTCAACCAGATCAAAATCTTTCTGCACGCGACCATTATTTATATTTTTGCCTTTGTACTGGCGGGTGCTGCCTTGTTGCTCTTTGCTCCGGCACCACGGCTTTCAGAGTCGTTGCGCCGCTCAGCTTATTACCTCATCGGGTTGGCGTTTATCGTGCACACCTTCGGTCTTATCTTCCGGATGGTGCTAGAAGGTCGCCCGCCGGTCACAAATCTTTATTCGTCCGCCATCTTTATTGGCTGGGGGGCGTGTGGGTTGGGCTGGGTGCTGGAACGAATTTATAAAATTGGTCTCGGTAGCGCCGTGGCCGGGCTGGCTGGCTTCGTTACACTGCTCATCGCGCACAACCTTGCGCTTGGCGGCGATACAATGGAAATGCTCCGCGCCGTCCTCGATACAAACTTCTGGCTGGCTACACATGTAGTGACTGTAACGCTGGGGTATTCCTCAACATTTGTAGCTGGCACACTGGCGATGGCGTACGTCGTGCTCGGTGTTTTTACGCCGTTGCTTCTGACAAAAGTTGGCGCAGACAAGGATGCCACACTTAGTTCGGCCTTGGCCAAGATGGTCTATGCCATTGTTTGTTTTGCCACATTGTTCAGCTTTATTGGCACCGTGCTTGGCGGCATCTGGGCTGACCAATCGTGGGGGCGTTTCTGGGGGTGGGACCCGAAAGAAAATGGTGCCTTATTAATCGTTATCTGGAATTCACTTATCCTCCACGCCCGGTGGGGGCGACTGGTAGGCGCGCGCGGTCTGATGAACCTTGCGCTCTTTGGTAGCATCGTTACCGCATTCTCCTGGTTCGGCGTAAATATGCTTGGAATCGGCTTGCATAGCTACGGGTTCATGGATGCCGCCTTCAAATGGCTGATGCTCTTTAATATCAGCCAAGCACTCTTTATTCTACTCGGCCTACTGCCATTGCGCCTGTGGAAAAGCTTGAAGAAGTTAACGCCGGACCAACACGCGAACCTGAACTAACGCATTCGAATAGCAATCCGTTGACACGCGTGTGAAACCATTGCAAGCCAGTCGGCATCGTGTTATGAAAACTAACACATGCAAGGTGGCCATTATAAACCTTCATGGCAGCGTGATACTGAAGTTTTCGTTGTCAGCGCGCTGATTCTTTATCTTCAACTGGTACTGATTCGCTGGATCGGCACTGAAATTCGTATCTTTGCGTATCTGGGTAATCTTATTTTGGTCGCGTGCTTTTTCGGTACTGGGCTAGGTTGTTATCGCTCAGCACTGCCGGTATCGTTGACACGACTCGGGATCTACCTCTTACTGTTGACTGGTCTTGTGGCTAATCCACTGCATCTTGAATCTCTGAATTTAAGAAATCTGATTGATTGGCTGGCTGGGTTCGAAGATTCGCCAATGTGGGGTATGTTTATTGCGCCGCAACAAAGTCGAGTTGTTGTGGCGCTGGGTGTCGTGGGCGGGCTGTTGTATCTCATAATCTTTATGTTCGTTCCCATAGGGCAGGTCCTTGGACGTGCCCTTAGTGAGCATCCTCATACAATTCAGGCATATTCTGTCAACATTATCGGTAGTCTGTCAGGAATCTGGCTATTTGCGGTCATGAGTTGGTGCCGGGCGACTCCGGTGGAATGGTTTGGGTTACTGGCAATTCTCGCAATTGTGTTGGCGTATGTGACGGGCCATCGGAACTGGTGGTTCGTGGTTGCGTTAGGAATTATAGTTTGTTTTGTCTGGATCGGACAATCCAGCGGAGTACGCACCATCTGGTCGCCATATCAAAAGCTTGAAGTGCGACACCCTGTTTTAGCGGATTCACTCAAACAGGAGGCGCTTGATGGTGCGATTTACACCATCGCCGCCAACGGCACTGGCTATCAACTGATATTGAATCTGGCCGATGATTTTCTGCGCACTCATCCCCGCCTTTACAACTTGGATCAAGCCCGGCTCAGTCATTACAATCTGGCCTTTCAATTCAAACCCAGGATCCACCGCCTGCTCATTTTGGGCGCGGGCGCGGGAAACAATGCCGCAGCAGCCTTGCGCCACGGCGTGGAAGAGATTGATTGTGTTGAAGTCGACTCGGAGATTTACGCGCTGGGTAAAGAACTGCATCCTGAACGACCCTACAACTCACCGCGCGTTCACATGCATGTTACCGATGCGCGAGCGTTTTTGAAATCGGCAACCGGCTCTTACGACATGATTTGGTTCGCCTTACTCGATGCGCAGCCTGGCTCGTCTTATAGCAACCGGCAGCTTGATCATTATATGTACACGTTACAATCGTTAAAGGAGGCGCAACGGTTGCTAACACAGGATGGTATTTTGCTGGTAAATCTTGCGTCCCGGCGCAAATGGATTAGCGAGCGGCTTTACGGGATATTGCAGCAGGTCTTTGACCGGCCCCCAATGAGCTTTCTCCTGGAATTCAACGGCGCGTCGGAATACGGCCCGCCCGGTGAACTCACCCTGGTGACCGGCAACGGCGCGCCAACCTAGCAAAATCTGCCGACTAACATCGAAGGCGACTATCTTCGGTCATGCCGCTGGCTAGCGCCGTCCCCGGCCACGACCCGACTTACGACCGATGACTGGCCGTACCTATATCTTGAGCACGCCAAAATTCCGCGCCTACACTGGCTCGCCGCATTGTCCCTGTTCGGTACAGTCCTGTTGCTGCGCAACAGGACGTTTGGCGGCCGTGCTAAGTTGAATTGGTATTACTTCTTTTTGGGCGCCGCATTTCTTCTGCTTGAAGTTCAAACAGTTAGCCGCGCCACACTCCTGTTCGGGATGACATGGATGGTGAATGTAATCGTGATTTCAGCTGTGCTGGGAATGATTCTATTGGCCAATCTCGTCGCCGCGTGTTGGCCAAAGTGGCCGGTCTGGATTGTTTATGCCGAACTGCTAGCCACAATTGCCGCGTTGGTACTTGTGCCGCTTGATTCCTTCAACTTGCTTACCGGTACAATGAAGTTGGTGGCGGCAAGCACATTCCTAACAGCGCCGGCTTTCTTTGCTGGGTTAATTTTCATTCAATCCTTTGCCGTCTGTACCACCAAGTCGCAGGCGTTGGGTTCCAATCTCATCGGCGCGCTGGTAGGTGGCTTACTCCAATCGCTCTCATTCGTGACCGGGATCCGCTCGCTCATCGTTCTCGATGGAATTTTTTATCTCATGGTTTTCTGGCTGCGACCGCGCGCTGGTCGCCGATGCAACGTTGCGGCGTAAATAAAACGCACATTTCAATCCATCTCACGATACAGGCTTCGGTAATTTGACTACGCGGAACGGCGGCGCCCCCGCCTCATCATGGCAAATTCTGATCTCAGTTGGATGGAAGCCTATGCCTTAGGTGCTTTGACGTGCTAGGCCTGACAAAGCTTAATATGGACTCGAGACTTAGGCCCGGTGTTTTTTAGCCTGTCAGCTTACGGAAGAAATTCTTTGGGATAAGTCCAAGTGGTGGGGAACTTTCCAGCCTTCTTGGCTTTGAGATAAACGGCGGCCCGGGCTGAGATCGCTTTGGTTTCCGCGGTTTGGATGTGGGTGGCGCACTGCTCACGCGCGGCATCCTTCAATACCTTCAGCGTTTCATTGATCTTTGCCAGTTGGAGAGTAATGGCTAGCTTGTTGGCTTGTTCCACTTCGGCTGAGATGGTTACGAGCGGAGCGGGAGTTGGGATTGCGACAGGGAGAATGACCGGAGCGATGACAGCTTTGCGTGTTTTTCTGATTTTCGCAATGGCTGTCTTGGCGCGTGCCTTGGGCTTGGAGCGAAAGGTGCTGTTTGCTTTCAGCACGCTAGATTTAGTTGCGAGGACGCGGGCTTTATTCTTTGGGTTTCGGCTGAACGGTTTGACGTTGCGTTTGGTTGACACCTGTCGATCATATGCGAATCGTGGCTGCTTGTCAAAAGCCGACATTAGCGCACGGCTGTACGATGCGTGACAAAAGTGGCAGATGCGCTGTTTTGTGGTAGCTTGCTGCTTCATGAATTCGTTGTGGCTAATCATCGGTGCATTAGCGGCGTTTGCGGTGGCTTACCGGCTCTATGGCGCGTTCCTCGCAGCTAAGGTCTGTGTTCTCGACGACTCGAAGGTGACACCAGCGCACCGCCTTGAGGACGGGGTTGATTATCATCCGACGAGCAAGCTGGTGCTGTTCGGCCATCATTTTGCGGCGATTGCAGGGCCGGGGCCGTTGGTTGGGCCGGTTTTGGCAGCGCAATGGGGTTATGCGCCAGGCTTTATCTGGATTGTCATTGGCGCGTGCTTAGCGGGTGCGGTGCATGATTTTGTGATTCTCTGGGCATCGGTCCGGCAAGATGGGTTGTCGCTGCCGAAGATTGCGCGGGAAAACATCGGGCCGGTTGCTGGCTTGACGAGTTCGGTGGCAACGCTATTCATCATCATTTGCACGTTAGCGAGTATCGGCTTGGTGGTGGTAAACGCATTGGCGGACAGTTCGTGGGGGATGTTCACGATTTTGGTGACGATCCCGGCGGCGTTGCTCACCGGGTTGTGGATGTACAAGATTCGGCCCGGCAAGGTCGCGGAGGCGTCGGCCATCGGTGTGACGATTGTGATGGCGGGTGTGATTTTCGGACGGACATTTGCGAATTCCAGCATGGGACATGCGTTGTTATTCGATAAGACGACGTTGTCACTAATGTTGCCGGTGTATGCGTTTGTGGCGGCGTGCTTGCCGGTATGGGTGTTGATGTGTCCGCGCGATTATCTCAGCTCGTACATGAAAATCGGCGTGATGGTGGTGCTTGGCGCCGGTCTTTTCGTCGCGCACCCGACGTTAAAGATGCCGGCTCTGACGCCGTTTATTCACGGTGGTGGGCCTGTCATTTCGGGAACGGTCTGGCCGTTTGTGTGCATCGTGATTATGTGTGGGGCGATTTCCGGATTCCATGCGCTAGTCGGTTCCGGCACGACGCCGAAGATGATTTACCGGGAATCCGACATCCGTGTGATTGGTTACGGCGCAATGCTGGTGGAAGGTTTCGTGGCGGTGCTGGCGTTAGTGGCGGCGTGCGCGTTGGAGCCCGGCGATTATTTCGCAATCAATACCGCGCCGGAGACTCACGCGTCGATGGTGCAAACGGTCGCGGCACAGCACGGTTGGGATTTGGCGGTGCGCGAGTTGCCGGCGCTGGAGCAGGGGACGCAGGAGCATCTGGCTGGGCGGGTCGGTGGCGCGGTGACGTTGGCGGTCGGGATGGCGAAGGTGTTTTGCAGCTTACCGGGGCTGAAGCAGTTGATGAGTTATTGGTACCATTTCATTATCATGTTCGAGGCGTTGTTCATTCTGACATTGCTAGAAACCGGTACGCGGGTGGCGCGGTTTGTGTTTCAGGAGGCGGCGGCGACGTTCACGCCGAGAGCGGTAATTGGTGGCAAGCCGCATTGGGGCGTGAACATCGCGATGAGTGCGCTGGTCTGCACGGCGTGGGGATATATGCTTTTTTCCGGCAATCTGAACACGCTTTGGCGGATGCTTGGTATCGTCAATCAATTACTCGCGTGCATCGCATTGGCGGTCGGAACGACGTGCTTGCTCCGGTACGCGCCGAAACGCCGGTATGCATTGTGTACCGGTATCCCGTTTGTGTTTTTGCTGGTAACGGTGCTCGTGGCTGGTGTAGAAAGCGTTCACCAGTGGTGGGGGCAAATTGATACTGCGCCGGCCGGTCAGGTGTTGATGTTGCGGATGACGTGCGTTTTGGCGACGGCGATGCAGGCCTTAACGGTGGTGATCGCTCTCGACTCGTTTCGGGCTTGGTACCGGCTCACTAGCCGGCGACACTGATAAAATCTGCTCGAGCCAACCGAAGATGACGCCCGATAATTCCTTCACACCGGTCAGCATCTCAACGCCGTGCAGATTACCGGAACAGGCGACCAATTCGTTTGATACCACCACCTGCCCGGCGCGATGACGTAATTCAATAAGTCGCTTGGAAGATTCAAAGGCAAACTCGTCGTCCCGGCTAACCACAATGCAGAGCGGCCGTTTGCCGAATCGGGCAATCACATCATCGGTGCGCAAGTTGCGATAGGACAGTCCCGGGCTGAGCAGGATTAGGCCAGCTACTTCGTCATTGAACGCCGCATATCGGAGCGCGAGGTTGGCGCCGAGACTGGAACCAACAATCGCAATCCGGTGCTTATCGATTCCGGGCTGGCTCGCCAACCAATCGTAAGCTTGATTGACATCGAGCAGCATATCGGTGAAATCCTGCGGACCAAAATTCTGGTAATCGACCGTCTTAACGCCGTCGGCGGTCAGGCGGCGTGTGCTGTCGCCTTGGCCGCGAAGATCAATAGCGAGGACGGCAATGCCGTTCATCTGAAACAGTGGGGCGACCGCTCTCCACTCTTCGTGGTTCTTGCCGTACCCGTGTAATAGCAACACCGCCGCCGCTGAATTCGTGGCGACTGGGTAATACACCGCCGCCAATTCCAAGTCGTCACGCGTTAGCAACTTAATTGGTCGAACATTATCCGCACCAACCTGACCGGCAAGTGCAACGACAAGAATGAAGAGAATTATTCGCACGCCGGCCACTCTATCACAGCCGCCAAGGTGGGCAATTGTTTTCAAGACGCCGTGAGTGCGCTGACAAAGCGGGTGATCCCATCGCCTTGACCGATGACGGCCAGCCGGTCGCCTTCGTGCAATTGCATTTGCGGCCCCGGTAACTCAATCAAATCCTTGCCGGTCACCGGATCGCGCCGTTTGACGGCGAGAACATGGACGCCAAAGCTGGACCGCGGTGCGAGTTTGGCGAGCGTCTGCCCGACGCATTGCGAGGGTAACTCAATCGTGTGTAACTCAAATCCTTCCGGTAACTCGACAAACATGTCGCGCTTCTCGTCTTGATCTTGGACGACAAAATGGCCGAGCACTTGCCGCTTGCGTAAAATCTCCTGACTGTAGACGCCGATGATGTCGCGTTTGGACATCCAGCCAATCAGCCTTCGGTCAGTCAAATTATTGACTACCGGTAAGCGCTCGCAATTTTGCTGCCAGAACTTTTCCATCGTATCGGCCAGATTATCCGTCGGGATGACAACTTCAAACGTGTCGTCGAGCAGGTCGTGGGCGACGACGGTCTGGAGGGCGTCGCCTTGGCTCAGCATTTCCTTGAGCGCGTGGAGCCGGATCGCACCGAGGAATTTGCCATTACCGTCGGTTACGTAGAGGAAATTGTACGGCTCCTTAAGGAAGCGTTCGACGACGCCGGTAAAAGGCACGGAGTGATTTACGGCAGTGACGTCGTCGTGCATAACGTCGGCAACGCGCAACGACTGCATCACGCTGCCTTCCGGTCCGCGCGGGAGTTTGACGCCACGCCGCGCGAGCGCCTCGTCATGAATTGATTTGCCGCCAAGCAATCGCGTTGTGAAATGGCTGACAATGCAGACGAACATCAGCGGCAGGACGATTTGATAGGAATTGGTTTGCTCGAAAATCATCATGATGGCAGTGATCGGTGCGTGGGTCGTGCCGGCTACGATGGCGCCCATACCGACCAATGCATAAGCGCCTTGTTCAGCAGTGTGCGCCGGGAACAAGAGATGAATGCGATGCCCAAACGCGCCGCCCAGCAACGCGCCAATCATTAACGACGGCATGAACAACCCACCGGCACCACCAGAGCCGAACGTCAGCGCCGTTGCCAGCAGTTTGGCGACCAGTAGAATGAGCAGCATCTTAAACGGCAGGCTCACATCCTCGTGCAGCACCATGTTGACTGGGTCGTAGCCATTGCCGAACACGTGCGGCAGGAACCAGCCGATGACGCCAAGCAATCCGAAGCCGAGTACCGGTTTAATCCAGCGCGGTCCCGGTAGTTTCTCAAACACGTCCTCAGTCCAATATAAAATTTTTCCGAACAACAACGAGACCACACCACCGAGAATGCCCAACACGAGATACGCCGGCAGCTCCCACGCCGACACCAACTCATAGTGTGGAATTACAAACCGGGGCAGGTTCCCCATCGCACTGCGGAATACCAGTGTCGACAACACCGATGCGACCACAACCGGTCCGAAGACATCGAGCGCAAAGCTGCCCATCAAAATCTCGAGCGCAAACATCGAGCCACCGATCGGCGAATTGTACACGGCCGCGAGCGCTGCGGCGGCCGCTGCGCAGACCAGCATCCGCAAATGGCGCGGCTCCAGTCGGAACTGGCGTCCTAATTTTGAGCCTAGTGCTGCCGATAGGCGCATCATCGGGCCTTCGCGTCCGAGTGATCCACCGGTCGCCAGTGTCGCTAAAGCTGCGCACAACCAACGCAACGTCTCGCCAAGCGAAATGACGCCGCCCTTTAGCGTAATTGCCTGAATCAACCGGCCGGTCCCGGCTCCGCGTGTTTCGATTCGTAAGCCCCAGCCAATGATGCCTACCAGAATTCCACCGGCGAGCGGAATTAAAATGCACCACCAGCGCGGCTCAAGGCTTTGCGCGGCCGCCAACAAACTTGTGCCGCTACCCCAGATATGGTTCTGCAAAAACGCCAGCACATGCGCGACGGCCACCGACACCAGTCCGACCACCACGCCGACCACCGGTAATAAGAATAGAAACGCGTTCTCGCTCGGCGTGCGCCGCGACAACTGAGCCGCCGCGCGCGCTTGCCAGCCGATCAGTCGACTGCGGAGATTACGCATACCGGCTTATCTAACAAACTCCAGCTGATTGCGACAGCAAATTTCATGCTTGCATACTGCCAAAAACACAGCACATTTACCGGTGTGAGTGTCACATTACCATCTCATGTAGCGATTGCGGCGCGCGCCTACGAGCTGTATATCCAACGCGGCCGGCTCGATGGCTACGAAGTGGATGATTGGCTGCAGGCCGAATACGAGTTGATGCAGTTGCCGGTGGAAAGAATTGCCGAATTGGACGCGCCCAAAGATAAGGATAAGAAGCACCGGTCCTTGGTGAATGCGGTGCGTTCTGCAATGATGTTCTAGCCTGATAGAACCATGCCACTCACGACTCCTAACGACCGCTCGCGCGCCAGTGCTACCGATGTCTTTCGTGATTACGGCATTGGGTCGCTGTTCTTAATAGTCTGGGAAATTTGGTGCATCCGCGACGGCTGGTTTAATCCTGGCTACGACCACATCCCATTCAGCCGCGCGATGGCATGGATTTCCGCTCCAATCTTAGTTTTCTGTCTAGTTATGGCCATCAGCGCCGGTCTAACGCTTCAAAAAGAGAAGCGCAAAAAACCACCTGCCGGTAACTGAACACGCTTCTGCACAACCTTTAGAGTTGCTCACCGGCGATAAAGTCTTTAGCATTTTCGCCATCAAGACAAAGTTCAATAAAAGTTCCCGCTGGTTGCGTTGCCTCGGTGTCGGCAATGCCGACCAGCCATCGTTTTTACTGATCGCGCTCTTTGCCTTCGCCAGTATGATCATCATTGGTTATCGTTTTGCTGTCTGGGATCAACTGTTGTACCTGAGTTTTGTCGACCGGTATTTCCAGCCGATTCTTGATCATCCCGGCGATCTCTACATCAGTCATTTTCTCTGGCACAGTTACACGACATTCTGGATGCTGATTTACCCAATCAAGCAGCTATTTGGCTGGGAATGGCCGCTTTTTATCATCCACGTGCTGGTCAAGTTTTTCATCTTCTGGGGTGTCTGGTCGTTGGCCTTCGCGTTGACTAAAGACCGACTGACCGCGTGGCTCAGTGTCCTGCTGATGCTGATGAACAAGGCGGTCATCGGCGGCGGAGTCAACTTCTACATGGCCGATACAATCACCCGCTACGTCGCGCTGCCATTCATGCTGTTCGGCATTAAAAAACTTTGGGATCGGAAATATCTCGGCGCGGCGTTGCTTTTCGGAATCGGCGTCCAGATTCACATTTTGACTGTGACCTATTGGTTTTTGGCGATCATTATTGGCATGGGTATTTACCGGTTTTTTAACGCCACGGCATCTTCGCAGACTGATCAGCAAAACAGGCACCGGCATATCGCCAAGTCAGTCGGGTTGTTTCTTTTGCTGGCGCTTCCGATTATCATTTGGTTTGGCATTGCGGAATGGGGAGCGTCGAGCCCTCCGGCAAATGCGGATTTCATCGATTTAATCCACAACCATTTCGGTTACGTATTCCTGACGGATTACGACTCCCTAACGTGGAAGACGTTGTTTCTATTTGTTGTGATTATTGTCGTCGCCTTGCGCTACTTACCCCAAAACGACTGCAGCCGCTGGTATCTGCCGTTCACGTTTGCAATCATCGCGGTCATGGGTATTCACTTCCTGGCCGCTGATGTATTTTTCTGTCACCCCATTCTCAAGCACCAAATGTGTCGCATCATCGACCTGCTCGGCCTGTTGACCATGTTTGGCGCGGCGCGAATCCTTGCGGTGCACGCTCAGCGGGCCGGCTGGCAGCGTTGGCTTGCCGCTCCGGTCGCCGCGTTGTTTCTCGTTGCCACCGTCACGCCGGGAATTAACGCCGTCTTACTTGCCACGGCCACGCTCTTTCTTATCTTGCTCGTTCTTGAGCCTCAACCCGGTCGCTTTACAATCCCGGCCTTCCTAATCCTGCTCATCTTCATTTTTGCGCAACTTTGTTATCCCGCCAATTTCGGCATCGGTTCATTGCGCCGGCCAATCTGGACCCTGCTCATTGTGAGCTTGCTAGCAATTGCGATTTTGTTTTTTACCGGTTGGTTCGCCACGCTGACCAATCGGCGCCTCATTATCAGAAACGCGACATTTGTCATTTGTTTGACCGGTCTCATATTGCTGGTCGCCTTCGAACGGATTGCCATCGCTGAAATCAGTTCGAATTATTCAAAAGCTCCGCTCACCAATCAAGAGCATTGGGACCGCATGGTGCATCGCACACGGGAAAACCTCGATTGGCCGGGGCAGGGGATGCAAACTGATTGGATTCAGTTCCAGCTCTGGATTCGCGACAACACGCCGCCCGGTACCATGTTCTTCGTTCCGCCGGGCCTGAATGGTTTCCGCGTTTTCTCACAGCGCAACGCTTTCTTTGAAGGCTACGATTGTGAACCGACCATTTTCAACATCAGCTACGCTACTGATCTATTGGAACGCATGAAAGTCTTGGGGTATTCGTCAGCGCCGGCAAGCAGTCGGAATGCCGCCGATAAGTCCGAGCAAATATATTACGCCGTCAAGCCGTCTGAATGGCAGGAGCTATCACAACAATGGGACGTGCCGTATCTCATCATGAGCCGGCCAGTGAAGTCGCCATTTCAGAAACTCTACCAACGCGGCGACCTGACACTCTGGCGCATTCCCACGCCAGCACCTTAGCTGAGTTGCAATTCCCGCTTGTTCACACCGGCAGAAGATGCTTACCTCTGCGGTATGGCCGACCGAAATTCTAACTGGATGTTGAGCCGCCGGCTCCTCGCGCTGGCGTGGCGTTACCGGTCAGGTTGCCTGAAAGTGCTTGGCATCCAAACTGTCATTCTCGCGCTCGGTTTATGCGGGCTCAGTTTTTGGGGGCTCGGCATTGATTATCTCCGCCTCTTGCTCGCCGGTAAATCAATGCATTGGCCGTTTGGCTGGCAAACGCCAGTGGGCTGGACGCCGGTCATGGTGGTCACGGCCATTGGTGGCGCGATTCTCGGTTTCGCGGCGATTCGCGCCGTGCTGGGTTATCATTACACAGTCGCGTTGACCGGTCTGACGCAAGGTCGGATCGTCGTGGACTTGCGCGCTGCGGTCTATGACAAACTTCAGCGCCTGAGCTTTCGGTTCTTCGACGACAACGCGACCGGCGCCATCATCAACCGCGTCACCGGCGACGTGCAGCAAACCCGCGCGTTCGTGGACGATGTAGTGATGCAGCTCATCATCATGGCGTTGTCGCTTTCGGTCTACCTTGTCTACATGCTGAATCTTCATCCCAAGCTGACGCTGGCCTGCCTCGTCACGACGCCGGTCCTCTGGTTGATCTCGTCGTATTATTCGCGCATGCTCCAGCCGGAATACCGTCGCAACCGTGAACTCGTGGACGAGATGATCCGTAAACTGGCCGAGTACATTCAGGGCATCGCGGTCATCAAAGCTTTCGCGCGCGAGCCGGAAGTTACTGCCGACTTCCAAACCGCCAACCGAGCTGTCCGCGACCAGCAGCAAAAAATCTTCTGGCGCACGAGTCTCTTCGGTCCTGGTATTTCCTTCATCACGCAAATCAACATCTTCATCGCGCTGCTCTACGGCGGCTACCTTGTCATTTACGACGAATTCCCACTCGGCCTCGGCCTTGTCGTCTTCGTTGGGCTCGTCCAACAATTTTCCGCGCAAGTCCAAAACCTTGCCACCGTCAACAACACTGCGCTCCAAAGTCTGACCGGCGCACGACGCGTGTTTGAAATTCTCGATGCGCCGGTGGAAATTCAGTCACCAGCCCGGCCGGTCAAACTGCCGGTAGTAAAAAGCGGACGGCAAGTCCGGTTCGAACACGTCTGGTTCAGTCACATTCCCGGCGAAATTGTATTGGAGGCAGTGGACTTCGAAGTCAAAGCCGGCCAGCGCGTCGCCATTCTCGGCGCGACCGGTGCCGGCAAGAGTTCACTGATGAGTCTGATTCCGCGTTTTTATGATCCCACGCGCGGCCGGGTGCTGCTCGACGGTGTCGATCTCCGGCAGCTTGATCTCGACGAACTCCGCCGGAACATCGGCACGGTGTTTCAGGAAAGCTTCCTATTCAGCAACACCATTGCCGCCAACATTGCGTTCGGCCATCCCGAAGCCAGCCGGGACCAAATCGAACGCGCCGCGCAGATTGCTTCCGCGCACGAGTTCATCATGCAAATGCCGAAAGACTACGACACGGTTTTGCGCGAGACCGGCTCAAATCTGTCCGGCGGCCAAAAGCAACGCCTGGCGCTTGCGCGTGCTATTTTGCTCGATCCACCGATTTTGTTGCTCGACGATCCCACAGCCGCGGTTGATTCGCAGACCGAAAACGAAATTCTGGAAGCGCTGGACAACGCGATGCGCGGACGGACGACATTTATGGTGGCGCACCGGCTCAGCGCGTTGCGCCGGTCGGACTTCGTGGTGGTGCTCGATGGTGGCCGGGTGGCACAAGTCGGTACGCACGCCGAGTTGCTGCGGCTACCGGGCCATTACCGGCAGATTGCCGAGCTACAATTTGCCGAAGGCGTTACCGGTTAGGCGCAGTCTTCTTTAGAAACCAGCCGTTCGCGATGGCAGACATTCGACTTGCCAATTCTCCGCGCGCAATTGGCTCCAATCGTGCTGAATGAGTGGAGAAGGGAAGACCACTTCACCAGCGAGTTGAGACTTGGTGAACCAACCGGCTTCGATGATGCCTTCCTTTGCGGCTCCTTCAGTCTGGCGCACGGTTCCACCAACGGCGTCGCAAAGCATCCAGACTTTGCTCATCTTGAAGCGTGAACACAGCAGATCTTCGATGATGACCACGCGCCGAGGCTGAACTTTAACATTTGTCTCCTCCAGCATCTCTCTGACAATGGCCTGAACGACATTCTCATCTTCCTCCAGCGCGCCGCCGGGACAAACTAGATATGTTCCGCCCTTGGCGTCCCGGTATCTGACAAGCAAGACCGCGTTATCTTTGAATGTAATTCCGCCGGCAGCGATTCGATGTGGTTTGCTCATATGTGTTCAGTGAGTTGTGTGGG
Organism: Verrucomicrobiota bacterium; assembly: GCA_037146675.1. Lineage (GTDB taxonomy): Bacteria > Verrucomicrobiota > Verrucomicrobiia > Palsa-1439 > Palsa-1439 > CAINDI01. The sequence goes on from JBAWWR010000001.1 coordinate 27,201, forward strand.
AGCAACGGCTTCGCGAAGGGCGGCGCCGGGCGGTAAAACTTTGACGGTTGGGATGGCGGTGAGGCGTCCCAGCAGCTTATCCAAATAGCCGGCACTCAGCGGTCCCCAACCTTCATCCTCCAAACCGTGGCCGGTGTAAATCAGCCAGCCTGATGGTTGGGATAGCAGGCGCGTGATTTGTTCCTCCAAATGTTGGTCGCAGTTACCGGGGCCAAAGCTAGTCGTGCTGAGGCGCGTCATCTGTGGATACGGCAGTGGATTGAAATCGCTGCCGCCGGCACGGAACGCTCGCACCACCGTCGGCAGCCATTGTTCCAATTCAGGAGTCGTGGCGCTATACGGAAAAGCGAAGATGGATTGATGCGAATCAAAGCCTGATAGTTCAGCTTGAAAGATGGCGAGGCAATCACGGATGAGCGTCTGAGCGGCTGGGAATGGCAGGGCGGCTTTATTGGCGTGCCGGTAACCATGCGGCTGGATTTCATGACCGCGCGCCTGCAATTCATTCCAGACCGCGAAATCACCCTTCTGCGGTCCGACTTGATATTGGTCCGGCGGCACATAATCGACGCGGTGGCCGGTCGCAATCACATTGAAGCACGCGGCGAGATGGTGCTTTTCAAAAACCTCCGCAATCTTCAAATTAGATTTTAAGAATCCATCATCAAATCCAAGGCTCACAAGGTGCATCGTGATATCTCCAATCTCAGCCAACAAAAGTGGATTCCAAAAACGGGCCACGCGCGTTCTGATTGTGGCGGCGAATGATTTCAATGAGCGGAGCTGGAAGGAGGTTGTGGCCGGATAACTCGGATAGACGCGCCCAGAGGAATTCAAGGTGTGGTTCGCGGGATGGTAGGACCTGGGTGGCAGTGATCCCGTCGAGGGAGGCGAGAAATAAGTGATTCAGTTCGTGTTGCCGGTAGTCGCCGTCGCTCCATTGGTGCTCGACGAGGCCGAGGTAGTCAGCAACGTGGCAGACACAACCGAGCTCCTCGGCAATCTCGCGACTGAGCGCGTGCGCTAATCCCTCGCCAACTTCAACATGTCCGCCCGGTAGGAAGGTGTTGGCCGCGCCCTTAGCGCGAGCCAGCAGTATATGGTCATCGACGAGGATGACACCCCGCACCAAGATGTGGATTGAGCTGTTCATTTTATTGTTAAAACCGTGGTTAATGTTGCACTAGTGGTTAAGTTTTGTCCATCTCCGACAGAGATGTTGACCTTGTAAGGCTGCAAATCGCATAAGCGACTTTGGCTTGCCTTTTGTGCAGCAACTTTGGAGGATGCCAACACGATTATGAGCGACAAAGTAAAGCCAATCGATGACAGCGCGATTTCCGAAGTGCGATTTAAGCAATGGCTGGGAGCCGACCCGGCCAATCAGCAGTATTTCACCGAGCTAATGGAAGACATCTTGGGCGGAGAGTATGGCCGGATTCCACCGGAGTTGCATGACGCGGCACGGAAAGTTACCGCCAAACTTCATGAGCAACGCTGCATGAAGACGATTGCTGAGAAAACCAAGGTACTTGTGGAAATCTTGGCACGGCAACCGGAAGTGCTGTTGCCAGAGGAGCGACGGAAACAATCGCAAGCGCTTGCGGACGAGATTACAGATGTGATTCTGGAGTTGCCGGAGCCCCATCGCGGTGCGTTAGCTAAACTTTACGTGCCGATGTGGGAGAAACTACGCACGCAGTAGTCAGTCCAAATACGTCCCGAAGTCCGGCTTGTCTTGCCGGAAGTGGTCGGCGTGAGTAGCTTCAATAAATGTCTGATCACGATCCATATGCGGCGTTACGACACCGGAGCTTTCGGTTGTTTATAACCGGGACGCTGCTGGCAAATCTCGGCTCGCAGATGTTGACGGTGGCGGTGGGTTGGGAGCTTTACGAGCGCACCCACTCGGCAATGGCGTTGGGGTGGGTGGGCTTTATCCAGTTTTTACCGATCATCTTGTTGGCGCTACCGGCGGGGCATTTGGCGGATCGATTGGAGCGACGGCGAATCGTGATGATCGCACAGAGTTTCACGGCAAGCGCGGCATTAGGATTGGCAATATTTTCATATCTAGACAGCGACGTGCGCTGGATGTATTTGTGTTTATTTCTTACCGGCACGGCTCGCGCGGTGGCGATGCCGTCAGCACAATCAATGATGCCGTTGCTGGTGCCACGGAATTTATTCAGCAATGCGGTGACCTGGCGGACCAGTGCATTTCATCTAGCCAGCACGGTGGGACCGGCGTTGGGCGGACTGTTAATTGCGCAATGTCGACTACCGGCGGTGGTCTATGGAACGAATGCAGTATTAACACTCGCAGGCGTAGCCTGTCTGGCCGGCGTGCAGACGCGCGCGACGGAGCCGACGACCGCCACGCTGTCGATACGAACATTGCTGGCCGGCGCACGGTTTGTCTGGCAGACAAAATTAATCCTAGCCACGATGACGCTTGATTTGTTTGCGGTATTGCTCGGTGGAGCGACGGCATTGTTGCCGGTATATGCGAAAGACATTTTGCACGTGGGACCGACCGGGTTGGGCTGGTTGCGCGCGGCGCCGGCAATTGGGGCGCTTGGGATGGGGTTGTGTTTAGCACATCGGCCGCCGTTGAAGCGGGCCGGGCCGGCAATGTTGGCGGCCGTGCTTGGGTTCGGTTTGGCGACAATCGTGTTTGGTATCTCGCGAAATTATGTGTTGTCGCTGGCGATGTTGTTCCTGACCGGCGTGCTTGATAACATCAGCGTGGTGATTCGGCACACGCTAATCCAGACGGCGACGCCGGATGCGTTGCGCGGACGGGTGTCAGCGGTGAATGGCTTGTTTATCAGTTGCTCGAATGAGTTGGGCGGGTTCGAATCGGGGCTGGTGGCCGCCTGTTTTACCACCGTGGTGTCGGTCGTATCCGGCGGGGTGGGGACGATTCTCGTGGTGCTCGGCGTCGCCGGCCTGTGGCCGCAATTGCGGAAGTTAAAGAAATTACAGCCAGCCGCAACGCCGATCAGCGAAGAGGAAGATGCAGAACGCCCCAGCGCCTAATACTTATTGAAAAATATAAGACGGCAGGAAGTACATCTTGCCGGTTTGCATCTTGAGCGGGTTGGGGGTGATTTGAATCTGTAGCTTGCTGGCGTGGCTCTGCCCAAATAGTTGCAGTAAATGCCGGAGCGAGAATGGCGTGTAGTATTGGACGACTTTGGCCTTCTCAATCCCGGCCTTTTCTTTTGCGATGTCCACGGCGTCTTCAAAGTAACCGAGTTCATCCACCAGCTTGGCGGTCAACGCCTGCTTGCCGGACATAATGCGGCCATCGGCAAAGCCGTTTTTCAATTCGTCCACATCGATGTCACGCTCATCCGCAACGATGCCGACGAACTTGTCGTACACTTCCATGATCAGGTCATTGACGAGTTTGGTCTCCTCGTCGGTCGGCGCGCGCGTGGGGTTGAGGATGTCTTTCAGCTTGCCGGATTTGAAGACATAGGAACGGACGCCAATCTTGTGCATCAGACTTTCCTTGTCCTCAAACGGGCCGAAGTTCAACGTCTCCATAATGACGCCGATGCTGGCGGTAATGCTCATCTCGTTGGCGACGATGTAATCGGTGCCCATCGCGGCATAAAATGCGCCGGAAGCACCGACGGTCTCAATGCAGGAGATGATTTTCATCACGCGGTTCGTGTCGTTGCGCACTTCGATCAAGGCCCGGTAAATCGCATCGGACGCCACGACTTCGCCGCCGGGTGAGTTGATGCGTAGCACGATGGCTTTCACACGCTTGTCGGCCACGGCTTGGTCGAGTTGGTCTTTCAAGTCGGTCACCATACCGGAGCCATTACCGGACTCATCGCCGTCGAAGCCAATCACGCCGCTCAGATCGATCTCTACAATTTTGTCGTGGGCATCTTCATCGCCAGTGACGAACCGTTCCTGGAAACGCGACCGGTGTGTGTCGTGCGATCCAAAACCGTCGAGCAGCGCCAGCTTCGCCAGCATTCCGAGATTGGTGAGCACGCTGAGGACAAAGAAAAACGAGATGATAACCGCATACACAATCCAGCCGGTGCGTTTCGGTGCCGGCTTCGGTGCAGTCAGTATGGGTGGTAATTCATTCATAGCGGTTAAAGTGCCGTAGCCGTCCCGGCGTAGCAAGTGGAAATTTCTGCTTGGCCGCCAGCGAGCTTTCGCATACTTTGACGCCGGCATGTTGCTCGTCATCGATAACTACGACAGCTTTACCTACAACCTCGTCCAGTACCTCGGCGAACTGGGCGTAACGTTGCGGGTCTTTCGGAATAACGAAATCACGCTCGAGCAGATTCGCAAGCTACAACCCGACCGGATTCTAATTTCACCGGGGCCGTGCTCGCCAGCTGAAGCCGGCCTTTCCAACGATGTGATTCGCACTTTTGGGCCGGTCATTCCGACGTTGGGAGTCTGTCTTGGCCACCAGTGCATCGGACACGTTTTCGGCGGCAAGGTTGTCCGGGCTGATCGCCTGATGCACGGCAAGACCTCGCCGGTTCATCACACCGGTGATCCGTTGTTTGCCGGTATGCCGTCGCCATTCACCGCGACCCGGTATCATTCGCTGGTGATCAAACGCGACACAATGCCGGCTGATCTGACAATCATTGCCGAGACACGACCGGAGCTGGAAGTGATGGGGATCCGCCACAAAAAACTCCCTATCTGGGGTGTGCAATTCCATCCCGAATCTATCCTCACGGAAAACGGCAAGCAGATCTTGGCGAATTTCTTGACGCTCCGGTAGTCCGTCGATGCGCTGGCGGTCTGAAGCCGGCGTTGACTTTCATGCGAGGTTGTGGTGAGTTTACGGCGCCATGATTGAGGACCTGAAAGCCAAACTGACCGATCTCCAACAGCGCCATGTGGCGTTGGGGAGGTATCTTTGACCCGGCACGGCTCCGTAATCGACTCGGTGAACTTGAAACGATAATGGCCGACGCGGCATTCTGGAACGACCAGACCGCGGCCCGCAAGATTCTCGACGAAGCCAGCGACATCCGCCGCAAGCTCGCCAGCATTGACGAACTCGCCCGGCGGATTTCCGATTGTGAGGTATTGGTCGAGCTCGGCGAATCCGAAGTCGAGATTACGAAGGAAGTCGACGAAACCGAAAAGCGGTTCACGCAATTCGAATTGGAAATCCTGCTCGGCCAACCGCACGACAAATCCAACGCCATCTTCAACATTCATGCCGGCGCCGGCGGTACTGAAAGCTGCGATTGGGCGAACATGATGCTGCGCATGTACCAGCGGTATTGTGAAAGCCGCGGGTTCAAGGTCGAAGTAGTGGATATCCAACAAGGTGACGAAGCCGGCATCAAGAGTGTAACTTTAATGGTGACTGGTGATTATGCTTTCGGGTTTCTGAAGGCCGAACGCGGCGTTCATCGGTTGGTTCGGATTTCACCATTTGATTCCAACAAACGCCGGCACACATCATTCGCCAGTGTGGATGCTGTCGCTGAAATTGCCGACGCCGAAGTGGAATTAAAAATGGAAGACGTGCGCGTTGACACGTTCCGCTCCGGCGGTAAAGGCGGTCAGAATGTCAATAAACTCGAAACCGCTATCCGCATGACGCACGGTCCGACCGGCCTTGTTGTTCAGTGCCAAAGCGAACGCAGTCAGCATCAGAATCGCGAAATCGCAATCAAACTTTTAAAATCGCGCCTTTATGAAAAGCAGCAGGATGAAAAGCGCGCCGCACTAGAGAAATACTACGGCGAAAAAGGGGCCATCGCCTGGGGTAGCCAGATTCGCAGCTACGTTTTTCAGCCATATCAGATGGTCAAGGATCTCCGCACCGGCTGCCAGACCAGCGATGTGCAAGCCGTGATGGACGGCGCACTCGAACCTTTTATCAGCTCGTGGCTCAAGGCCGGCCAGCCCCGTCAACGCAAACAAGGTGTCAGCGATGAAGACTGACATTCTTGCTCAAATTGTCTCCGAAAAACGACTGGAAGTTGCTCGGCTGAGTCCGCAACTCAAACACAATGTCACTGCCCGTCAGGATTGCCGTGACTTTGCTGGTGCGCTCCGTCGTCAAAAAGGCGTCGCACTGATCGCCGAAATCAAAAAGGCGTCGCCGTCTGCCGGTGTCATTCGAGCGGATTTCGATCCGGTCCGAATTGCCGGCGAGTACGAGGCCGGCGGCGCGACGGTATTGTCGGTATTGACCGACAAAAGTTTTTTTCAAGGTCAGCTCGATTACCTGCGGCAGATCCGGGAGGTCGTCCAGTTGCCGTTGCTTCGAAAAGATTTCATCATCGACGAGTTGCAAATTTACGAAGCAGTCGCTGCCGGTGCTGACGCGGTGTTGCTGATTGCGGCGATTCTCGACGATGCACAACTCAAAGTTTACCGGCAGTTGGCCGGACAACTCAAGCTTGCCGCGCTGGTTGAAGTGCACGACGAGCGAGAATTGGCGCGTGCCTTGGATGCCGGGGCGGAAATCATCGGGATCAATAATCGCAACCTGAAAACATTCCAAGTGGATTTGGCCACGACGGAGAAATTGGCTGTCCAGATACCGGCTGGTAAAATCATCGTCGCTGAAAGTGGGATTCGCACACGGCAGGATGTGACACGCGTGGCGGCGGCAGGTGTGCACGCGATTTTGGTTGGCGAATCGCTAATGCGCAGCGACAACATTGCCGGCAAGGTTAAGGAGTTACTCGGATGACGCCCCGAGTTAAAATCTGTGGCATTACTAATCTAGCTGACGCCCAGTTGGCGGTGGAATTTGGCGCGGATGCACTTGGGTTTATTTTTTACCGGCAAAGCAAACGGTCTGTCACACCAGAGATTGCGGCAGAGATTTGCGCTGCGTTGCCGCCGTTTGTGGCGAAGGTCGGCGTGTTTGTGAACGAATCGGCAGATGGTATCCAGCAAATTCTGACTGATTGCCGGTTGGATGCGGTACAGCTGCACGGCGAGGAGTTGCCGTCGTTTTGCCAGCAGTTTCAAACGAAAGTTATCAAGGCAATCCGTGTGCGCGATGCGGATTCACTGCGGGTGGCAGCGGAGTACGATGTTGACGCTCTGCTGCTCGATACTTACACTGCGGAGCAACGGGGCGGGACCGGCCAGACGTTTGATTGGACACTGGCGCAGCAAGCGAAAACATCGCTACGGCCGCCAATCATTTTGTCCGGCGGATTGACGCCGGAAAGTATTAGGGCGGCGATTCGGCAGGCCGAGCCGTTTGCGGTGGATGTGGCTAGCGGCGTGGAAAGCGAGCCCGGGCGTAAGGATCCGGAGAAATTGCGGAGATTTTTTAAAGCGTGCAGACAAACTTAAAATCAGTTCCTGATCAGGCTGGTCACTTTGGACCGTACGGCGGAATGTACGTGCCGGAGACGTTGATGGCGCCGTTGCAGGAGTTGGCGCGAGAATACGCCAAGGCGCGGCGCGACCGGAAGTTCCGACAAGAGTTGGACTATTACTTGCGTGACTACGTTGGACGCCCGACGCCGTTGTATTTTGCAGAACGGCTGACGCGCGAACTGCGTGGACCGAGGATTTATCTCAAGCGCGAAGATTTACTGCATACCGGCGCACACAAGATCAATAATGCCATCGGCCAGATTCTATTGGCGAAACGGATGGGCAAGCGGCGCATCATTGCCGAGACGGGCGCGGGACAACACGGCGTGGCAACGGCAACGGTTGCGGCAATGTTCGGTATGGAATGCGTCGTGTACATGGGCGAAGTGGACATGGCCCGACAAGCGCTAAATGTCTATCGGATGCGGTTACTCGGCGCAGAGGTACGCAGCGTGGCGGCGGGACAACGGACGTTGAAAGAAGCCATCAGCGAGGCAATTCGCGATTGGGTGACGAATGTGCGCTCGACGCATTACATTCTTGGGAGCGTGCTTGGCGCGCATCCGTATCCCATGATGGTCCGAGATTTCCAGTCGGTCATCGGCCGTGAAGCGCGCCGGCAATTTCTGGCCAAAGAGAAGCGCTTACCGGATGCGCTGGTGGCGTGTGTCGGCGGCGGATCGAATTCGATTGGGTTGTTTCACGCGTTTTTGAAAGACCGGCACGTTCGGATGATTGGCGTCGAAGGCGGCGGTCGGGGAATCAAGCCGGGGCAGCACGCGGCCCGGTTTCAGAAAGGTGGGTCGCTCGGCGTGTTGCAGGGTACGAGGACGTTTGTACTGCAGGACCGCGATGGACAGATCATGTTGACGCATTCGGTCAGTGCCGGACTGGATTACGCGGCGGTCGGTCCTGAACATAGTTATTTGCGGGATTTGAAGCGCATCGAGTACAGCTACGCAACAGACTCCGAGGCGTTAGATGCGTTCCAATTTTGCTCGCGTGCCGAGGGAATTATTCCGGCATTGGAATCGGCGCACGCGATTGCGTATGTGATGAAACACGCCAGGCAACTCGGCAAGCGTTCGGCGATCATCGTCAATTTGAGCGGGCGAGGGGATAAGGATGTGACACAGGTAGCGGAGTTGTTGAAGCTATGATGTGGAAAATCAAATGTCCGCATTGCACTGGTTTTGTCGGTCCACTAATGGGTGGGTTGCGTGATGACTACTACGGTCGCGGTCGATTATGTGGCTCGTGCGGGACGATTTGGCGGATGAGCGCGAGTGGATACCAGACCATGATTTTCTCGGTGCTGATTGTATTTTGCGTTGGTGTTTGGGCGTTGTACCACTGGCTCCAGCAGCTAACTGCTGATATCTGTTGTGTGGTGTGGGTATTGGCGTGGCTGGTTTTCCTTTGGCCGTTGGTTTATAGAACCTTGTGGCGAATGCGAGTGAAAAAACCATGATGCGATCAATGACCGGCTATGGCCGCGGCGAATGTGCGAAGGACGGATTCAAGTTTACCGTCGAGCTAAACTCCATCAATCGCAAGCAAAGCGACATCGCTATCAACCTGCCGAAAGAATTTATCGAACTCGAGCCGCGCATTCGTGATGAAATCAATGCGCACCTCTCCCGTGGTCGCATTAACGCCGTCGTCGCCTACCACCGCGCACGGCAAGGCGACGGGGCAGTGGAATTGGACGAACCGCTGGCGTTGGCGTATCTGAAAGCGATTCAACGGCTCCAAATACGGACAAAGCTCAACGGCGCAGTCACAATTGATACGCTGTTGCGGGTGCCGGGTGTTTTAAAGTCGACCGAACCAACGATTGACACCGAGACGGTCTGGCCATCAGTTGAACAGGCATTGAAGCGCGCGCTTGGCCAACTCGTGAAGATGCGCGAGAAAGAAGGCAAGTTTCTTGCCGGCGACCTGACCGGGCGACTTGATGCGCTGGCGGCTGGCGTCGCGCACATCCGGCAAGTCGCGCCAAGCATCGTCAGTCATTACCGGACGCAACTCCATGCGCGCATCAAAGATGCCGGCCTAACCGTGCCGCTCGATGACGAGCGATTGTGCAAGGAAGTCGTTCTTTTCGCCGACCGTTGCGACATCACTGAGGAACTCACTCGTCTAGAAAGTCATTTTCAACAGTTTCGGGATTGCCTCAAATCTACAGAACCGGTTGGCCGCACGCTGGATTTTCTCTCTCAGGAAATGAACCGGGAACTGAATACCATCGGCTCGAAAGCCAATGCTGTTGAGATTTCGCAGGTTGTCGTCCGCTTGAAGGCTGAGCTGGAAAAGATCCGCGAGCAAATCCAAAACATCGAATGACCACTCCGCGTACCGGCTTGATTGTTGTTGTCTCCGCCCCATCCGGCGGCGGGAAGAGTTCGCTCTGCCAGCGGCTTTTGAACTGGTCGCCGAATCTGGGTTATTCCGTTTCGTGCACCACGCGCCCGCCACGCGGCGGCGAGCAATACGGTCAGGATTATTTCTTTCTGACGCAGCCCGACTTTGAAGCAAAGATTGCCGCTGGCGAATTCCTCGAATACGCCCACTACAACGGCTACTACTACGGCACACCACGCACATTCATCGAAGCGCAACTCACTGCCGGCAAGGACGTCTTGCTTGACGTCGAAGTGCAAGGGGCAAGTCAGTTGATGCAGCGCGTGCGCACCGGCGCCTTCGCCTATCCAGACGCGCTTGTGACGGTTTTTCTTATGCCGCCGTCGCTTGAATTGCTCGAAACCCGGTTGCGCCGACGTGGGACTGACAGCGACGAAACCATCCGCAAGCGCCTTACGATTGCGAAACGCGAGATGACCCACTGGCCTGAATACGACTATGTCATCGTCAGTGGGTGCCTCGACGACGACTTCGCGCAAGGCAAGGCGATTGTCATCGCCGAGAAATGCCGAGCGGTGCGCTTACCGAAGGAGACTCAAGTATGGCAGCAAAACGAACTCTCGTTTTAGGAATTACCGGCTCCATTGCCGCATACAAAGCCGCCGATCTCGCCAGCCATTTCAAAAAATCCGGCCACGATGTGCACTGCGTGATGACCAAGGACGCGATGCATTTCATCACGCCACTGACGCTTCAAACACTTTCCCAGCACCCGGTCATCCTTGATCTTTTTGGTGAAATACCGGAATGGAAACCTACCCACTTGCCGGTCGCCGACACTGCTGACTTGTTGCTCATCGCGCCGGCAACTGCCAACATTATTGCCAAACTCGCTCATGGACTCGCCGACGACGCACTCTCAACGGTCGCGCTCGCGTTGCGGCCAGAAGCGAAAGTGGTCATCGCGCCAGCTATGAACGGCAAAATGTGGTTGCACCCGGCGACCCAAGCCAACGTCAAACTCCTGACCGACCGCGGCGTCGAATTCATCGGTCCAGACCAAGGCATGCTAGCCTGCGGTTATGAAGGTCTTGGCCGGCTCTGGCCGGTGGAAAAGATCGTCGCACGCGTCCAAGAACTTTTGTTGTGAAATCGCTGCGCTTTCTGATCACTGCCGGGCCGACTCGTGAGTTTTTCGATCCGATTCGGTATCTAACCAACCGGTCCTCCGGCAAGATGGGCTACGCCATTGCTGCCGCCTGCCGGAAAGTGTCACCACATGTCACGCTCGTAACCGGTCCGGTGACGTTACCGGCTCCTACTGGCGTGGACTGTGTCCCGGTAACGACCGCCGCCGAAATGGCGCGTGAAGTCTTTCGCCGGTACTCGAAGACCGACGTGGTGATTATGACCGCTGCGGTCTGCGACTACCGTCCCTGGCAAGTTTCCATGCAAAAGATCAAGAAGACCGGTAAACGATTGCGCCTCGAACTCGAACCGACGACCGACATTTTATTAGAGCTTGGTAAACGCAAGCGCCGGCAAGTCTTGGTCGGTTTTGCGGCGGAGACAGACAATCTCAAACGGCACGCGCTCGATAAATTGCGACGTAAGCGGTTGGATTTGATTGTGGCGAACGACGCGAGCGCATTTGAAAGCGACACCAATCGCGTGACGCTGTTCTTTGCTGATGGTTGCGTGGAGCGCTTGCCGGAGATGACGAAGCGAAAAGTTGCCAGTGAATTAGTGCAGCGGATTACCGGACTTCGTAAATCGTCATGCCAGACAGCAACTTCGGATAAAAGTCGGTGCTCTTCTGCGGCATCCGTGACTTGGCGTCGGCAATCGCTTTGACATCCAAAACCGGCGTTGGTGTCAGGAAGAACGCCAGTTGCGCTTTGCCGCCGGTCACTTTCGCGACAGCTTGATCAGGTTCGCGCCAGTAGCTTACATTCGATTCCTCGCGCAACCGGACTTCGTCGATGCCGAGTAATGCTTCCAGAATCGCCACGTGGAGAATCGCTACGTCGAGCGTATCCCACAGTGGCGGCTTGCCGGTAAAGAGCGGTTGGAGCGCAGCGAGGTTTTTCGGACACAAGACGGTGAAGCCGGTGCCGTCGTGCATGCCAATCAGATGCGGCGCGGCTTTCATCGTCGCGAGCATGGCCGGTAGTGACGATTGTGTTTTGATTTCGAATTGCTGCGCCAGCTTGCCGGTGAATTGCTGACGGTCGAACCCGGTCAGATTGGCGACGGTGCGATGCGTTGGCAGGACGACGAGGCCGGGATCGCTCATGTCGACGAGCGTGGCCATGACGAACTTCGATGCTTCGGTGCCGGTTTCGTCCCGGTAGGCGAGGGCGGTCTCGTACCGGTGATGGCCGTCGGCGATATAGAGCTTGGCGTCGCGCAAAATCTCCTGCGCGTTGCGAATGGCGACCGGGTCGGTGATTTCCCAGATTCGGTTCGTGACCTGGTAATCATCCAGCGCTTCAATGGTCGGCTTGCCGGTAGGACGCGCGAGCACCGGCCGGGCCGGTTTTGGATAGAGCATGAAAATGTGGCCTTGTTGAGAGCCGCACGCGCGCAGCAAAGCAATTCGATCGGCCTTGGGTTTGGACAATGTGTGTTCGTGCGGCAGGATTACGCCTTCATCCCAGCGATGTAGGCGAACACGCGCGATGAGGCCGGTGCGAATCTTGGTGCCGGAACCGTCAGGGGCGGCAAATTCTTGTTCAAGGTAATACAAGGCCGGTTGCTCTGCACTGCGGAGAATGCCGTCTTTACGCCAAGACTGATAAAGGTCGCTGGCGCGAGTGTATTTGTTGCGCTGATCGGAGTCGCCGGGCTCTTCCTTGCCGAGCTCGATGCGGATGAGATTGTACGGTGAGCGTTGGAGGTAACGCTCGCGCATTTCTGGGGTAATTTTGTCGTACGGTTGCGTCAGCACGTCGCTGGGGTTGACGCGTTGCGTGTTGTAGAGGACGCCGTGGAAAGGTTGAATGTCAGCCATGATGGGGCGGATAGTAGGCGGCAACACGCGCAGCGTCAAGCGGCGCGGCGCAATCTACTCACTGACGGACTGCTTCGACCTTAATTTCGATGGCAACATCTTCGCCGACCATCAGGCCACCAGCTTCCAAGACTTTATTATAGGTCAGACCATAGTCTTTGCGGTTGAGCGTGGTCGTGGCGGCGAAGGCGATGCGAGTCTTGCCCCACGGATCTTTGATTGGACCTTTAACTGTGACCGGCACACGGATGTCTTTGGTCACGCCGTGCATTGTAAATTTGCCGACAAACACCGGTTTGCCTTCTTCCACAAGAATAGATGAGCTGGTAAAGCTAAGCGTGGGAAATGTCTCCACGTCGAAGAAATCTGCGCCGCGAAGATGCTCATCGCGCTTTGCGATACCGGTGTCGATGCTCTTGGCTTGAATAATGCCATTGCCGCCGGTAACGAGCGTTTTAAGCGCCGGGTCAACCGTCAATTCGCCTTCAAATTCATTGAAGCGCCCGGTCACATCGCTGATGACCAGATGCGCGATAGAGAAGCCGACCGTTGAGTGGGACGGATCAATCTTGTACGTGTCCGCCATGACGACACCGGCCAAGCTGAGAATGACTGCGACGACAGTGAGAGGTTTCATAATTGTTTCCTTTTGATTGATTGTAAATGTGGCGCAATAAACATACTTGTCAACTCAGGGCTGCCTATTGGCCGGCACGAAGTTGTACCGAGCGCAGCGCGTCAGGCAAATCTCGTTACCAAACTGCAGGTCGTTTGTTCCGAGTAGTGCGACCCACTGCGTCGCAGTGGCGTTGACCACGCAGTTCGAACCCGGTGCCGGCAAGTTCACACGCCCCTGCGCGATGGCGTTGGTCAGCCAGTTGCCGTCCAATTCGGCAAAGCGTAATTGCTTGCCGGCCAAATCAGCCCGGTAAAGATGATGGTAAGCATCGCTGCTGACTTGCATGTCGCAATATAGTTTGCCGGTCACTTGAAAAAACACCAACGCCCCGGTGACGGTGCTGTCATCCGAATACAATCGCAATCGTACCGGGTCAGTACCAGTCAGAACCCATGTCGAATCTATCTCGAGGCGGTGGCTGGCGCGATTGGTCCGCAGCGCATCCCATTCGCCGATGGCGGACGGCAAGGTAATGCGCGTCGAGTCAGTATAAAACGGATTGGGCGAATTCACCGTCAGCCAACACCCGGTCAGACCGACTAGCATCAACGGTAAAAAGCGTTTCACGCCGGTAGTCTAAGCCGACCAGCCGGTACCCGCAAGGGCCTAGATTTTCTCGCAATCGGTATTTGAATTGGCATACTGCGAGCAATGAAAGCCGAACGTCAACGTCCTTGGAGTAGTACCCATGAGCTGCATGACGCCCGTCGCGAATTGACAAAAATTCGCCGCCACCGTTCCGAGCGGATGCTGCTGCTCTCGATTATTTTCGTGCCGATGATGATTTACGTCGCCTACATTCTCGGCCGGAGCCTGCTTTACATGCAAGGCGTGCTGCGTTTCGCGACCAACATCACGACCATGTCGCCCGCCGACGTCAAAACGTCGGCCAACCGGTTTGCGCACGATCTCGACAGCAGCAATCCCATGATCCGCAATGGCTCAATTACGGCGTTAAAAATTGCTACCCGCTGGAACCTTGGCAGTGATGCCGGCGCGTGGGCGGAGATGTGGGCGAAACAGCAACCGGTCTGGGAGTATCACCGACCCACCACCAATGCGCCACCGCCGCCGCCTGACTGGCGCAAATTAATTCCGCCCGACGTCAAACCATAAGCGCGGTCAGCGTGGTGGTTGATTGAAAAACTGCCACAGCGCTTGCCGGTAAATCGCGCGGCTCTGCCAAAACGCATCATTGTGTCCACCGTGCAATTCCACCAACTGCTTTGGCTCCGGTGCCGCCGCCAGCAACCGTTCAGCGTATTGAAACGGGAACATCTCGTCGTGCCGGCTGTGAAAAATCAACAACGGCGCGCTGAGTCGATCCATTTTGTGAATCGTGTCGTACCGGTTGCGCACGATCCAGCGCACCGGTAACAGCGGAAACAATTTCTGGCCAACTTCCGCCACCGAGGTGAAGGCTTCCTCGATGATCACACCGCCCACCGGCACGTGCGTTGCCAATTCCACCGCCACCGCCGAGCCGAGTGATTCGCCGTACACGACGATGTTGCGCGGCGCGCGGTTCAGGGTTTTGGTCAGGTAATCGTAAGCTGCACGCGCATCCCGGTAAGTGCCGGCTTCGCTCGGCGTCCCGCCGCTGCGGCCATAACCCCGGTAATCAATGGCGCAAACCTCCGCGCCCGCATCAAGCAGGATTGCGATCTTCGCGCGCCGATTCCAAAGGTTACCGGCATTGCCGTGCAGGAACAATACCGTCACTTTGGCCGCCGGCGCGGGAATGAACCAGCCGTGAATCGGCACGCTATCGCTGGCGGTCAGATTGAGGTCGGTAATACCGGCCGGCGTGATGAACGGTGTGCGATCCGGGTAATAAATTAGCTTGGGCTCGCGCCACATCAAGTAGAGGCAGAATCCCGCCAACGCAATGGCAATCACTCTGAGCGAAGCGATGATTAGTTTTCGCATAATCTAGTTGCGAACCAGTATGCACGCGGAGTCGCGCCACGCCAATCTGAATTCATAGGCGGCGACCGCTCGACAGAATGTGGGCGCTCGGTTATTGTGCCAGCCAATGTCGCCAACTGCAACATCGCCGCGTGTCGCGGTCATCACCTGCAAGGTGTTGGAGGAAGAGATTGACCGTTTTGCCGACGGGCTGACGCACATTGTCCGGATCGAGAAACTCGATTACGCCTTGCACGTCGAGCCGGACAAACTCCGCGCCACGCTGCAAGCCACCATTGACCGCGTCGAGGCGGAGACGAACGCCGAGATTATCGTTCTCGGTTACGGCTTGTGCAGTCGCGGCACCGAGGGCGTGAAGACGAACCGTTGCCGGCTCGTCATCGCCCGCGCCCACGATTGCATCACGCACTTGCTCGGCTCGAAAGAGCGTTATGCCGAATATGTAAAGCAGCATCCCGGCACCTATTGGTATAGCGTCGGCTGGAATAAGCATCACGTTCCGCCCGGCAAGGAACGCCACGACCAATACCGGCGCGAGTACGTCGAGAAATATGGCGAGGATAACGCCGACTTTTTGATGGAGACCGAACAGGCTTGGTTCAAATCCTACAACAACGCCGCATTCGTTCACCTCGGTGTCGGCGACGTTGACCGGCAACAGGCGTACACCAAACAATGCGCGGACTGGCTCGGCTGGAAATGCGATTGCCAAGCCGGTAACCCGGCCTTACTCAAAGATTTACTTACCGGCCCGTGGGATAACTCCCGCTTTCTTGTCGTTGAACCCGGCCAGACCTTTCGGATGGTGGCCGATGATCGCGTGATCGAGCCAGTGCCATGAACCTCACCATCGAGACCGCCAAAGGACGGCAACTCCTCACCGTGACCGACACGGAACGCGCGTTGCGCCTGAGCGACTTGCTCCGGCGGAAACATTTCCCACTCAACACCCGTTGCGGTCAGCGCGGCCTGTGCGACGGTTGCGTGATTGAGTTGCTGGCCGGCCATCTCACCAACATGGCCACCGGCGAAACCATTGCCGGCACCGGTCAGGCCGTGCGCGGTTGCGAATACCGGCTCGCGCACGATGGGCCGGTCACGATGCGCATCCCGCCGCGGTCGTTGCTCGCCTACGAACCGCAAGTCGTCAGCGAATTCAAAACCAACGTCCCGCGCGCCCACGATCCACTCTGGCAGCAAGTCGCGATACCGGCGAACGGCCTGGCTGGCATCCAACGCCGGCGGCCGTTGCGGAGCGCGGTAGAACTACCGGCCGGCGCCGTGGCAACGCTGGAATACCGGTGCGATCACTGGCTGGTGACCGGCGTGTCAACGACACCAGAACCGCAACCGCTCGGCGTGGCGGTGGACATCGGCACGACGACGGTGGCGTTGCTCGTTTGCGATTTACGCGATGGACGGGTGCTTGCCGGCGCGGCGAACTTTAACCGGCAAATGCACCTCGGCGACGATGTGCTGACGCGCATCAACCTGTGCAGCACCGACCCGACGCAACTCAAGCATTTACAGGATTTGATCATCGAGGAAACGCTGAAGCCGTTGCTCAACGAGGCACTCGGTAAGGTCGGCGCGACGCTGGCGCAAGTCAGGTGTATGACCGTCGCGGCAAACACGACGATGCTCCATCTGTTTGCCGGTATCGATCCGTCTTCAATGGGACTGGCGCCGTTCACAGCGACTTTTTTAGAGCACCGGCTCGTGACGGTGCCGGGTTGGCCGTTCACGATTCATCTGCTGCCGGGCGCGGCGGCGTATGTCGGTGCCGATTTAACGGCGGGAGCGTTTGCGACCGGGTTGGTGTACGACGAAGGTCCGTCTTTGCTGGTGGACGTCGGGACAAATGGCGAAATTATTCTTAAACGCGGTCAGCATCTTTCTGGTTGTGCGACGGCGGCCGGGCCGGCATTTGAAGGAGCCGGCCTGACCAACGGCGTGCGCGCCACAGATGGCGCGATTGCGCATATCAAATTGGAAGGCAACCCGTTTGCGGTCACGATTGAAAAAATCGGGCAGGAGATGCCGATCGGTTTGTGCGGGACGGCGTACGTGGATTTTCTGGCGGATGGACGGGCGGCCGACTTGCTCAACGAACGCGGCCGGTTTACCGAAGCGTTTACCGAGCAGACCATGCCGTGGAAGGATTACGGGCGGGCACTGCGCGTGGCGACCGGTATCGGCAAGTCTGATATCGTAGTGACGGAGGTTGACATTGCCGGCTTGTTGCAGGCGAAAGCCGCCATCGCCGCCGGCATTCTGACATTGCTCGAACGCAGCGGTTTGACGCCGGCACAGATTAAGAAACTCTACCTTGCCGGCGGCTTTGGCTTGCACCTCAACCGGGTCAATGCGATTGCGTGCGGGTTGTTACCGGGATTTGTACCAGAACAAATTGAGGTGGTCGGTAACACGAGCCTTGCCGGCGCGTATCTGGCACTGCTGGATTGCGGCGCGTTGGATGAGATTGCGAAGGCCGGCAAGAAGATGGATGTGGTGGAGTTGAATCTGGATGCCGGCTTTGAAGACCGGTACATCGAGCAGTTGTCACTGCCGTAAGGTGGTCGGGACGACAGGATTTGAACCTGCGACCTCCTACGCCCAAGGCAGGCGCTCTAATCCAAGCTGAGCTACGTCCCGTCTCAGTTAGTATTGTCGGGAAATTTCGTCCGGGGCAAGTCAATTGTCAAAGAGACGTCGAGAAATCTTCCGCCATTTATCGCCGCAACGGAAGCGGACAAGAGTGCTAACGAAGGTTATTTTGATGCCGCCCTAATTTGACTATTGTGGCGAGGTGTGAAATTATGATTCAGGTAATATTATGCCAGAACTAAGAAAAGACCCAGTAATCGGACGGTGGGTAATCATTGCGACTGAGCGTGGCAAGCGTCCCAGCGACTATGCCGTGCCGGTCAACGAAGTGCTTGATCCCGCCAAAAATCCATTTGCCGAAGGCAACGAAGCCCTGACGCCGCCGGAGATTTTCGCATTTCGCGATCCGCGTAGCAAACCCAATAGCCCCGGCTGGCAGGTGCGCGTCGTCGCCAATAAGTTTCCGTCATTGCGCATCGAAGGCGGACTGGAAAAAGAAGGGCAGGGGGTATACGACAAGATGAACGGCGTCGGTGCGCACGAAGTCATCATCGAAACGCCCAACCCAAATCTCCAGCTCGAAGAGCAGCCGATTGAAGGCGTGGCGCGAGTGTTGGAGGCCTACAAAATTCGGATGCAAGACCTGAGCCATGATGCGCGGTTCCGGTATATCTTGGTTTTCAAAAACCACGGACGGCAAGCCGGCGCATCACTCGCGCATCCGCACTCGCAGTTGATCGCCACGCCTATTACTCCAAAACGGGTGAAGGAAAAACTGACCGGCGCGATGCAATACTATGCGTACAAAGACCGCTGTATCTTCGAGGATATCCTCCGCCAGGAAATCCGTGACGGCACGCGCCTTGTTTATGAAAACACCGGTTTCGTCGCGTTCTGCCCGTTCGCGTCGCGCTTCCCGTTTGAAATTACGATTATGCCGCGCCGCCAATCGGCCTACTATGTTGACATTCATCCCGACGAGTTGCTGCTACTTGCCGATGCACTCAAGGTCACCCTCCAAAAACTCGCCAAGGCACTCGGGCAACCGCAGTACAACTTCATCATCCACACCGGCCCGGCCCGGTATCCGCATCCCGGCTACTGGACGACCATCGATCACGATTACCGGTGGCATATTGAAATCCTGCCACGACTGACGCAGATTGCCGGCTTTGAGTCCGGCACCGGCTTCTACATCAACCCGACGCCGCCGGAAGAAGCCGCCAAGTATCTGCGCGAAATCACGACCTAAACTCGCGCCGCTTACGCCTATGCCACTCAACGTCGCCTTGCTGTGGCACATGCACCAGCCGTCCTACGTCGACCCAGTGCGCGGCGCGGCGTTAATGCCGTGGGTGCGACTGCATGCCACGAAAGGCTATCTCGACATGATCTGGATGGTCGAGCAGGTCCCGGGCTTTCGCTGCACCTTCAACATCACGCCGGTCCTCATCCAGCAAATTGAAGAACTCGCCGCTGGCAAGGTGCGCGACCTCTGGCACGAACTCGCCGCCACGCCGGCTGATGCGCTTACGCCTGAGCAACAATCCGCTGCGCTCGAGCATTTCTTCAAGGCAAACCACACCCACATGATTCGGCCGCACGCCCGCTATTGGGCGCTGCTGCACAAACGCGGTTCGCAGCCATCGGCGGATGGTTACGCCAAAATTGCCGGCAGCTTTACTCCGCAGGATTACCGGGATTTGCAGGCATGGTTCAATCTCGCCTGGTTTGGCTACGCCGGTGATCGACTCTATCCGGAAATCGCCGCGCTCAAACGCAAAGGCGAAAACTTTAGCGAAGTCGACAAGCAAATCATTTTTGACGCACAGCTTGATGTTCTGAAAAATGTTCTGGGTTATTACAGGGCGTTGGCAGAACGCGGGCAAATCGAAATCACCACCACGCCGTTTTACCACCCGATTTTGCCGCTTGTGCATAACACCGAATTCGCGCGTCGGTGTCTACCAGGCGCGAAGTTACCGTCGCAATTCTCGCACCCCGAAGATGTCCGCGCGCAATTGATACTGGCCCGGCAACTCCATACGAAAACTTTCGGCGTGCCACCGCGCGGCCTCTGGCCGTCGGAAGGGTCCGTTTGTCCGGAATTGATTCCGGTCTTGCAGGAACTCGGCTTCGAATGGTTCGCCACCGACGAGGAAATCCTCTGGCGCAGTCTCGCCGCAAGCGATCCCGGAATGACCTCCGACCGGAATCAACTTTTTCAAGCCTACCGGGTCAGTTTCGGCGGCACCAACATTAACGCCGTCTTCCGTGAACGCGCGCTCAGCGATTTCGTCGGATTCACCGCGTCGCGCAACGAACCAGCCGCCGCCGCCGCGTTTATGATTGAACATTTCGAGCGCATTGCTCAAAACGGAACGGGCAGGGGAGAACTACTGTGTGCCGTCGTGCTGGACGGCGAAAATGCGTGGGAACATTTTCCCGATGGTGGTGAGGCTTTTCTCCGGGAGTTGTATGAGCGCATCGCCAGACATCCCGATTTGCACGCCACGACCGTCCACGATTATCTTGTCGCACAACCACCTACCGCAACCGTGCCGACGTTACATACCGGTTCGTGGATTAACGCTAATTTTCAGATTTGGATCGGCCATCCGGAAGACAACCGAGGTTGGGAACTGCTCGGCCAAACCCGCGCCTTTCTCCAGAGCAAAATCAGCTGCGGTGAGTTGACCGACGACCAACAACGCCGCGCACTTGACGAAATCTACGCCGCCGAAGGTAGCGATTGGTTCTGGTGGTATGGCGACGAGTTTGTGACCGACAACGATTTGCTGTTTGACGAATTATTCCGAACGCACCTGCAAAACGTCTACAACATTTGCGGCGTCCCGGTCCCGAGCGTGTTGAAGATTCACATTTGCCGGTCCGAAGTCGTACACGAAGCCCGTCAGCCAACTGACCTGATACAGCCGGTCATCGACGGTCAGGCGACGTCGTTTTATGAATGGATCGGCGCCGGCGTGTATGAAGCCGGTCGAGCGATGGGTGCGATGTATCAAGCTGAACGGTTGATCGACAAAATCCATTTCGGCTTCAGCACTGAGCAATTGTTTCTACGAATCGATTTTCGCAAGGATGCCGAATTACCACCGCGTGCAAGTCTCCGCATCCAGTTTCTCCAACCACAAATCGCAACTCTTGTAATACCGGTATTAACGACTGGCATTGCCGGCGGTCAATTGATTGTCGGGGAGTCCCCGCCGGTGGTAATTCCTGAAATCCGATACGATACAATAGTCGAACTGGCTTTGCCGTTTGCTAAGCTCGACTGGCAACCGCGGCAACAGGTTGCATTTTTTGTCCAATTCCTTGCCAATGAGATCGACCTCGAGCGCCACCCGGAAGTCGGCTCGTTAACCGTGGCGCTGCCAGACGAACGGTTTGAAACCGAAAACTGGCGCGTTTGAAATACGCACACGGCGATACACAACGCTAGACTGAATTAGATATAATCTCTATTGTGCGACGTTGATAATGCGGGTTTGGTTTGTGAGAATCGCTAGTCTGTTATCGGTTGTTAAGGCCTGACTTTCGCTTGGCAGCCTTTTTGCCAGCCGGGAAAGTTCCAGAGATTTGGGAAATCTCGGCACTGCTGAGGTTTGACTGCCTGAACGCGGCAATCATCGCCATCAAGAAATTCACACGCACCGTTTTTGTGCTCCAGCAACATCAACCCACGCCGATCAGGCGCAAGCTGAGTGTGCTGTTGGATGAAGTCTTCCGCCGTTAATCCGAGGTGGTTCGCCATCCGGTCAACTTCTTCGTTGGTTACGTGTACCGGTCCAGGCCACCGGCAACAAGCCGTGCACCGTTGACACTCGTGGGTTACCGGCATCGACGATACCGACGAATAAGCGCATTGGTCGAACTGTCGTGACTGAGTGCTGAATCACCGGCGGCTTGCAACTCCGGGACGATTTGTTTCGCCAAAACCTTGCCAAGCTCGACGCCCCACTGGTCAAACGAGCCGACGTTCCAAATCACGCCTTGCGTGAAGACCACGTGCTCATACAGCGCCACCAACTTGCCAAGCACTGTCGGCGTGAGTCGTTCAATGAGCAGCGTGTTCGACGGCCGGTTGCCTACAAATGTCCGATGCGGCACGAACCAGTCCGGTACGCCATCGGCTTTGACTTGCTCGGCGGTCTTGCCGAATGCTAGCGCTTCGCTTTGCGCAAACAGATTCGCCATCAGCAAATCGTGATGTGCGTCCGTCGGGTTCAAGCTTTTGGCAAAACCGATAAAATCGCATGGAATGAGTTTTGTGCCTTGGTGAATGAGTTGGTAGAACGAATGTTGGCCGTTAGTGCCCGGCTCGCCCCAGTAAATGGCACCGGTCTGATAGTCGACACTCGTGCCGTCAAGCGTGACCGATTTGCCGTTGCTCTCCATCGTCAACTGCTGGAGGTACGCCGGGAAGCGTTTCAGATATTGGTCGTACGGCAATACCGCCATTGTCTCCGCGTTGAAAAAATTCGTGTACCAAACCCCCAACAATCCCATCAGCGCCGGTATGTTCTGCCCGAATGGTGCCGTCCGGTAATGCTCGTCCATCGTATGGAAACCGGCGAGCAGTTCGCGGAAATTATTTGGCCCGATGGCGATCATCGTCGAAAGCCCGATCGCCGAGTCCAGCGAATACCGCCCCCCTACCCAATCCCAGAACCCAAACATGTTCGCAGTATCAATGCCGAATTGGCTAACCTCTTTTGCGTTAGTCGAAACCGCCACAAAATGTTTACCAACCGCTTGCTCGTCGCGCAACGCAGCCAGCAACCACTGCCGGGCCGAATGCGCGTTAGTCATCGTTTCCTGCGTCGTGAAAGTTTTCGACGAAACGATAAACAGCGTCTCATCTGCCGACAGGTCGCGCGTTGCCTCGACGAAATCGGTGCCGTCCACATTAGCGACAAACCGGAACGTCAGATCGCGCTGGCTGTAATGCCGGAGCGCTTCGTAGGCCATGACCGGCCCGAGGTCGGAACCGCCGATGCCGATGTTAACGATGTTCCGAATCTGCTTACCGGTGTGCCCGAGCCACTTACCGGCACGAACCCGGTCGGCAAAGACAGCCATCCGGTCGAGAACGGCGTGAACTTCCGGCACCACATTTTTGCCGTCCACAATAATGCTGGCGGTGCGCGGCGCACGCAAGGCGGTATGCAACACAGCGCGGTTCTCGGTGAGATTAATCTTATCGCCGCGGAACATCGCTCCAATCCGGTCGCGCAACTTGCAATCTTCCGCCAATGCGACGAGCAAGCGGATAGTCTCGTCCGTTACCCGATTTTTTGAGTAATCGAGGTAGAGACCGTCCGCTTCGACAGTGAGGCGTTCACCGCGTTTTGGATCACCGGCAAAGAGTTGCCGGAGATGCAAATCTTGGACTTGCCGGTAATGCGCGGTGAGCGCTTGCCACGTGGCACGTTGCGTCAAATTAGTCATGGCTCGCCAAAAATCTTTCTGCATCAATCGCGGCGGCGCAGCCGGTGCCGGCGGCGGTAATGGCTTGCCGGTAGGTTTTATCAACACAATCCCCGGCCGCAAAAACGCCGGTTACATTGGTGTTTGTGCCCTGCCGGCAGATGATGTAACCATCGGCATCGCATTCAATCTGATCGGCAAAAACCGCAGTGCTCGGCACATGGCCAATGGCACCGAAAACGCCGGCACAGGCCAGTTCGCTGACGGCGTTGGTCTGGACGTTGCGGAGTTTGACGCCGGTCACCTTGTCCTGCTTCACATCGAGAACTTCCGTGACGACGCTATTCCAGACCGGTTGGATCTTGGGATTGCCCAGCACCCGGTCGGCCATAATTTTGGAAGCACGGAGTTGATCTCGCCGGTGAATGAGATAAACCTTCGAACCAAAATGCGTGAGGTAGTTCGCTTCTTCGCAGGCGGAATCGCCACCACCGACAACGACGAGCGGCTGGTTGCGAAAACACGGCAAGGCGCCATCGCAAGTGGCGCAATAGGTCACACCTTTGCGTTCAAGCTCAGTTTCGCCGGGGACGCCGAGATGCCGGTGTGATGCGCCGACAGCGATGATGACGGTTTGGCTTTCGAAAAGTTGGTCGTCAGCCCAGAGTCTGAATGGCCGACTGCTGAAATCAACCTTGGTAATCTGGACACCATATTCGACGCGCGTGCCGAAACGCTCGGCCTGTTTCTGCATGCGCATCATCATCTCGACGCCATCAATTCCTTCCGGGAAACCGGGGAAATTTTCAACGACGCCGGTGGTGGTGAGAAGTCCGCCGGGTTGGCCACCGGTTAAGAGCAATGGTTTAAGGTTGGCGCGCGCGGTGTAAATTGCGGAGGTCCAGCCGGCGCAACCGGAACCAATGATGATGACGTTTTCCATATTTTATATATCCGCGCTAAGTTGTGATGCGAACATATCTCACGGCCTGATTATTGGTCAAGCCCGTGGTGCCGGTCGGGCTGTTGCGCTGTAGTAGAAAAAACTAGGCAGGCTCACCACAATTCGCGCATAATGCCGGTATGACCAAATCCGACAAGCTCAACGAAATCTTCCAGATGCATCAAGCCCTCAATCTCAAAATCGGCGTAGACACCGCCAGCATGACTGACGAGCAGCGCCAGCAATGGGTTTTGAATTACTGCCGTGCGATGACCCAAGAGATTGCCGAGCTGACCGACAGCGTTCCGTGGAAATGGTGGGCCAAGTACCAGAAGTTTGACAAACAAAACGCCCGCGTCGAGGTAATTGACTTGCTGCATTTTCTGATTTCCATCGCCCAAGTTCTGGAAATGACGCCGGAAGATTTCTACGCTGCCTATGCCAAAAAGCACCAAGTCAACCTTGACCGGCAAGCAAGCGGTTACCAGACAAAAGACGAAAACGACAGCCGGCACATCTAATTTCTCCCACCCCGCCCAAATGAAATTGCTCTACCTCGATTGTTTTGCCGGCATCAGCGGCGATATGCTACTTGGCGCGCTGCTTGATCTGGGCGTTCCGGAAGACGCGCTGCGGCAGGAGCTCGCCAAGCTTGCGCTGCCTGGCTATTCCATCGCGACGCGGCGCGTGATGAAGCAAAACATTGCGGCGACAAAATTTGATTGCCAGGAAGAACACCGGCACCACCACCACCGCGGATTCACGGAGATTGCCAGTCTGATTACCGGCAGTACTTTGGCGGAACCGGTCAAGCGCCGCGCGATTAGCGTCTTTCGCCGACTCGGCGAGGTGGAGGCGAAGATTCATGCCGTGCCGCTGGAGAAAATCCATTTTCACGAAATCGGCGCGGTGGATTCCATCGTCGATATTGTCGGCGCATGCATTGCTCTGGAATTACTTAGTGTGACTGCGGTACAAGCCAGTCCCCTGCCCTGCGGTTCAGGTTTTGTCGAAACGGCGCACGGCAAATTCCCGGTACCGGCACCGGCAACGCTTGAACTACTGCGTGGCGTGCCGGTCGTGCCATCGAATATCACTGCGGAATTGGTGACCCCAACTGGCGCGGCATTGCTGGCGGAATTTTGCAGCCGGTATGGCGCGCTGCCGGCGCTGGTGATTGATAAAATCGGTTACGGCGCCGGAACGCGCGACCTACCGGGATTGCCAAATGTTTTACGCGCTGTGCTCGGGCAGACAACGGAATTGACGGTAGCGGATACGGTGGCGGTTGTTGAGGCAAACATCGACGACATGAACCCGGAGTTTTTTGGCGAGGTGATGGAGCGATTGTTGGCGACCGGCGTGTTGGATGTGTTTTGGACGCCGGTGCAGATGAAGAAGAATCGGCCCGGCACACTGTTGACGGCGTTGTGTGAGACCGGCGACGCAGACCGGGTAGCGGAGGTGGTGTTGACGCACACGACAAGTTTCGGAGTGCGAATTCACGAGGCACGCCGGCGCACGCTGGCACGTGAAATTGTGCTAGTCAGAACCCGACATGGCGAAATTGCTGTGAAAATTGGCCGCCTGAATGGCAACGTGGTGCAGCGTTCGCCGGAGTTTGAGTCGTGCCGGCGCACGGCGGCGGAGGTTGGTGTGCCGGTAAAAGACGTGTATAACGAAGCCGCGCGAGCGGCAGGAGACCTGCGATGATTGATAAAGAACTGCTCGAAATTTTGGCCTGTCCGAAATGCAAGGCCGATGTGAAACTCGAAGGTGACTGGATTGTCTGCACCAACCCGCAGTGCGGGCTGCGATACCCGGTCCGCGACGGCATTCCGGTGATGCTGATCGACGAAGCCGAGCAGCCGGCAACAACGAAGTAAGCCGCGAACTTCAGCGCATGAGTCAGGTAGCTTTGTCGGTAATCGTTCCGGCGTGGAACGAGGAGAAACGCGTCGGGCGCGCGATCGCATCGTTGCAGCGCGCGGCAGCGGTGTACGCACGTGACCGCAGTGCGGTCGCCGAGATTATCGTTGTTGATAACAACAGCTCCGATCGCACCGGCGAGGTGGCACGGCAATGCGGCGCGACGGTCGTGTTTGAACCAATCAATAACATCGGCAAGGCGCGCAATGCCGGCGTAAAGGCGGCCACCGGCAAGTACGTCGCCTTTTGTGACGCCGACAATGAAGTCACTGAAAACTTACTCGTCCTCATCCACGATCATCTTGAAGATCTGAAAATCGCCGGCGGCGGAACATGGATCGTGCCGGCCACGCGAACCTTGAAGGTTCGTTTTTTCTATTTTCTCTGGGGTATTTACGTTCGGTGTAGCCGGGTCGGCGTCGGCATGATGCACTGCCGGAAGGCGGACTTTGCGGCGTGTGGTGGATTTGACGAAACGATTTATGCCGCTGAGGATCTGCAATTGGCTTACGCACTCAAGAAACTCGGCCGGCCGCGCGGGCAAAAATTTAAACTGCTGCACAAAGGTTGGATTATCACTTCGACGCGCAAGATTGATCAGACGCCATTATTGGAAATGCTTGGCAAGCTAATCGGCTTTGGATTTGGGTTGCAGAAGAAGATTCGCAGCAAGAAATACTGCGAGCGTTGGTACGAGAAGGCCGCTCGTTGACAAGTGGTCATTGCCGGACTACGTTGCCCGCCAGTTGGCTAATCAACTCAATAAAAGGAATTCATCATGACACATCAACTCCCAAAACTACCGTACGCACTCGACGCTCTCGAACCGCACATTGACGCGACTACCATCGGGATCCACTACGGCAAACATCACCAGACCTACGCCGACAACCTAAACAAGCTCGTCCCCGGTACCGAGTTTGCTGTTGCCTCGTTGGAAGAGATCGTCCTCAAGGCGCAAGGCCCGATTTTTAACAATGCCGCACAGGTGTGGAATCACACTTTCTACTGGGAAGGTATGAAGCCCAACGGCGGCGGCGAACCACAAGGCGAACTGCGTGCGGCAATCGAGAAATCATTCAGCAACTTTGCCGGCTTCAAGGAACAACTCTCCAAGATTTCCGTGACGCAATTTGGTTCTGGCTGGGGCTGGTTAGTCAAAAAGAAAGACGGTGTCCTCGCCGTGGTCCAGACCGGAAACGCCGCGAATCCGTTGACCACCGGTGACGTGCCCCTTTTGACCTGCGACGTCTGGGAACACGCCTACTACCTCAAGTATCAGAATCGCCGAGCCGATTACGTCGGCTCGTGGTGGAACGTCATCAACTGGGATGCCGTCGCTGCACGCTTCAACGCCGCGAACAAAAAATAAGCGCCTCACGGCCTTACCCGCTATTCGCTCTTTCCGGCAACCGGCAATTGTAGATGCTGGATGATGGGGTTGCCGGATATGAGGAAACCGGACTGCATCGAAGCCCGGTAGTTCCGCGGTGAGAGGCCGTACACCTTGTGGAACTTATTTGAGAAGTGGTACGGCGATGCGAAACCGACGGTATCGGCCACTTCTCGAATCGGCAGATTGCTGCGCACCAGCAACGACGCGGCGCGCTCTAACCGGGCGAGACCGGCGCATTCGAGCGGACCGAGATTGAGGTGGCGGCGAAACAGTCGACACAGATATTCAGGCGAGACGTGTGCTGCTTTGGCCAGTGCCGGCAATGTAATTGGTGCCGGTGGATCATGGGCGAGCGCCTGGCGAATCGCTCGCAGCGCGTTTTGGATGGCCGGCGGAAGATTCTCCAACGGCTCGAGCGCAACCGCCGTTTGGTTGCCGAGATAGCCGCGCAACATCAATGTGACTGCCGCCTCCAATAACGGTGCGTGGTCCGGTGTCTGGTTTTGTGCCATTCCAATGACATATCGGAACAGCGGTCGAAGAATATCTTCCGACGCCATGGTTCGCGATAGTGGCCATTCATTCAATGGCGGCCAGCCGGGATCTGAATAGTCAAAGCTGAAATGAAAAAAAGCCTGAATGGTGCGCCGCGTTGAATCCCAATCATAACGATCGGTGATGCCGGGGCGCCCGAGCAACACAGTGCCGGCAGGTGCTTCAATTGGCCGTCCATCAAAGCTGGCCTTGGCGTGGCCATCAATAATCCACACAAATTCAAAATCGTGTAATAGCCGTGGACCGAATGTTGCGCCCGGTGGATAGGCAGCAATACCGGCGTTGCCGACGAGTAAGCCTTCAGTTGTGACGGAGCTCGACATGTCAATTACCGGTAGGTTTCCGTAATTTTAAGGTATTGTCAAGAATGCGGACTTCTGATAGTTCTGACGATAGTTGCGACTTGCCGACGGTTGTAGCTGGTCAATTCACAGCAGGCGCAACACTAACAGGAGACAAAATGAGCGACCTACAGAAATTGTCCGAGTTCGTGGAAAAAGGCAACCGCAACGAAGCGAAGCGGTTGACCAATGAGCTGCTCGCTGCCGGAATGAAGCCCCTCGATGTTGTCGAACAAGGCTTGGTGCCTGGGATGAATTCCATCGGTGAGAAATTCAAAAACAACCAGATTTTTGTCCCCGAAATGTTGATCGCCGCCCGTGCCATGAAAGAATGCATGGCCATCCTCGAACCCCTGCTTGTTGAAGCCGGTATCAAGCCCAAATTCACCGCCGTAGTTGGCACGGTCCAGGGCGACCTCCACGACATCGGCAAAAACCTGGTGGCGATGATGTGGAAGGGCGCCAACTTCGGCGTCGTCGACCTCGGCACCAACGTGTCGCCGGAAAAATTCATCGCTGCTGCCAAAGAACACAACGCCCAAGTCATTGGCCTTTCCGCATTGCTCACCACCACCATGCCGGCGATGAAGACCACAATTGCCGCCGTTAAAGCCGCCGGTCTCAAGGGCGTCAAAGTCGTCATCGGCGGCGCGCCAATCACTAACGAGTTCGCTATGGAAATCGGTGCCGACGGTTTCGCGCCCGATGCCGCGAGCGCCGTGGATATGGTCCGGAAACTTATGGCGGCGTAAGCGCGCCCCCACGAACAAATTAGCCGTGACTCCACGCGAACGCTTTATTGCCGCGTTAGAATGCCGTCCACTCACCGGTCGCGTTCCGCATTTTGAGCTCGTGTTTTTTCTGACGATGGAAGCGTTTGGTAAGGTCCACCCGAGTCATCGCAGTTACCATCAGTGGTTGCAAATGGAAGAAAAAGAACGCGCCTTGCACCGGCGCGACATGGCGGACCTCTACCTCGCCACGGCGGAACGCTTTGAGCACAGCGCGATTTTTATCCACCCCAATCCGAACAATATCGAAGAGACTTGCCGACTCATCGATCTGATTCGCGAACGCAGCGGCGATCGATACTTCTTGATGCGGCACGGCGACGCAACGTTCGAATTACCAAATGGCGAACGGATGGTCGAATTTGCTTACCGTCTGGCGGACGAACCGGAGAAAGTCCACGCCGAGGCGCAGGCAGCAGTGGACGGCGCATTACAACGTGCTGAAGCCTACGCCAAGCATGGCGAACTGGATGGCTTTGCACTGTGCTCAGATTACTGCTTCAATTCCGGTCCATTTCTTAGCCCGGCACAGTTTGGTGAATTCATCACGCCCTATCTCGCCAAACTTACAAAAGGTTACCGGGATCTCGGTTTCTACGTTATCAAGCACACCGACGGCAACATTATGCCGGTCCTCGACCAGCTGGTGCAGACCAATCCGCACGCGCTTCACTCGCTCGATCCCCAAGGCGGCGTGGACATGGCGGAGATTAAAAGGCTCGTTGGCCAGAAAGTCTGCCTCATTGGCAATGTCAACTGCGGCTTGGTTGATACCGGCACTGATGAGCAAGTCATTGAGTCTACCCGTTACGCTCTACGGCACGGGATGCCGGGTGGTGGTTATATTTTCTCAACGAGCAATTGCATCTATACCGGCATGCGTTTGGCCCGGTATGAACTAATGCTCGATGTCTGGCGCAAAGAAGGCAACTATTCGTGACCGCGTTCCGGGAGCTCACCGGTTGGACCGCTAATCTACAGAGAATTGCCAGTCAGCCGCTTGAGTTTTGTCCCGATTTACCAGCCATCGCGCGCCGGTATGAAGCGTGGTGGGCGTGCGCCTGCACTGACCGTCCGATTTTCATCGGCTCCGCCAACGCCAATCCCGCCCGCCCGATTACCAAGCGGTTGGAATTGCTCCACCGTCCCGAGGAATGGTTTGCCGCCAAACTGCAAGACCTGCATCAAACCTACCGGGTCGGCGATGCGTTGCCGCACATTCGCGCCGACTTCGGTCCGGTCTTACTGGGTGGCTTGTTGGGTGGCACAATCGAGTTTGGTTCTGGCACGACTTGGACGCACCCGTTTATCAACGACGACTGGTCGAACGCACCAGATTGGCAATTACGCGACGACCATCCCCTGCTCCAACGGCTCCGCCAACTGACGGAATTGGTTGCCCAAGATTGTGCTGGCCGGTACCTCGTCTGCACGCCGGACCTTGGTGGGTCGGCGGATGTGCTGCTGAATTTGCGCGGCTCGTCGGCGTTATGTCTTGATGTGGTCGAACAATCTGACCGAGTGCGTGGCGCGATTGAGGCAATCTATCCGGTGTGGGAACGTACGTTCACGGAGCTTTATCGAATTGCCACTACGAACAACGCCGGTTTAATTCATTGGCTGGGATTATGGGCGAGTCGTCCGTATATGATCCCGGCGTGTGACTTCAATTTCTTAATCGGCCCGGACGAATTTGAAAAGATCTGCTTACCGGACATTGCCAAACAAGCTGCAACCGCTGGCCGCGCTGTATTTCATCTCGATGGTCCCGGCGCGGCTCGACATATTGATGCGTTGCTGGAAGTGCCAGAGTTACAGGCAATCCAGTTCGTCCCCGGCAGCGTGACGCCGTCGGTACTGCCGTGGGTGTCGATGTTCCGAAAAATTCAGACGGCCGGGCGCGCCTTATACGTCGTCAGCCCGGTCGATGAAGTGTTGGCTCTCTGTGACGCCTTGCGGCCGGAAGGATTGGCCATTAACTGCTGGCCGAGCACGCCGCGGGCTGCCGACGACCTATTTGCACAATTTTCGCGGAGATACAACACGTGACATCACGGGATCTTGTTCGGCAAACATTGAATTGGGAAAATCCGCTCCGGGTGCCGCGCGAATTGTGGATGTTACCGGCGGCAACGGCGAAGTATCCAGCGGAATGCGTCGCATTGGCGCGCGAGTTCCCTGCGGACTTTGCCGGCATTGACGGGCACACGCGCGAACTGGCGCCGACAAAAGGCGACTGGTACGCAGTCGGCGAGTACGTGGATGCGTGGGGCTGCACGTTCATCAACATCCAATACGGCGTCCACGGCGAAGTGAAAGACCCGCTGGTGAAAGATTGGATGACCGACCGCGCGAGGATTCATATACCACGCGAGTGGCTGACAATTGACCGGGATGCAATCAATCGCGATTGCGCGGCGACGACTTTGTACACAGCTGGCGGGGCAAACCCGCGCCCATTTGAACAACTCCAGTTTTTACGCGGCACGGAAAATCTGTTCATGGATTTGCTGGACCCGGAGCCGGTCATGCAGGCGTGCGTGAGCGAGATGCACGAGTTTTACTGCGAACAATTAACGCGCTGGGCCAAGACCGACGTGGATTCGCTGCGGTTCATGGATGACTGGGGTTCGCAACGCGCACTGCTAATCGCGCCGGCGTTGTGGCGGCAATGGTTCAAGCCGCTGTACCGGGATTACGTTCAAATCGCGCACAGCCACGGCAAAAAGATTTTCATGCATTCCGACGGCTACATTCTCGATATCATCCCGGATCTAATCGAGATCGGTGTGGACGCGTTGAACTCGCAAATTTTCTGCATGGGACTGGACCGGCTGACGCCGTTTGCCGGTAAGATCACGTTTTGGGGTGAGATCGACCGGCAATGCCTGTTGTCGGAAGGGACACCGGCGGAGATTGACCAAGCGGTGCGCAACGTGCACCGGCAGCTTTGGCGCAACGGTGGTTGCATCGCGCAATGCGAATTCGGCCCCGGCGGCAAGCCGGCAAATGTCCGGCAAGCCTTTCAATCGTGGAATGAGGTTACACAAGCATGACACCACGCGAACGCTGGTTGGCCTTATTTGATGGGCGTAAGCCGGACCGGCACGTCACCGACTACTGGGCGACTAACGAGTTCCACGCCAAACTCCGACAAGCTGTCTGTATTACCGGCGACAGCGACAAGCCGCTGTTGGAAAAACTCGGCATTGACCGGCCATTTCATCTCGGGCCAACTTGGAAATACAAACATCATCCCGATGATCCGTTGGCGAACGAATGGGGCATCCGGTTTGCAGAGGTTGACTACGGCACCGGCAGCTACGGCGAGGCAGTGCACTTCCCGTTGGCAAAATGCGACAGCACAGCTGACGTTCATGCGTTTCACTGGCCAAGCCCCGACGACTACGATTATTCCGGCATCGCCGAAAAGCTCAGACAGAACAACGGTTACCGGATTGTCAAAGGCGGTAGCTATGAGCCGTTTTTGTTGTACTGCTGGATGCGTGGAATGGAGCAAGCTTTCGAAGACATGCTCGTTAATCCGGAGATTATTACCGCAGCGCTGGGATATATTTTTGATTTCCACTACGAACTCAACCGGCGCATCTGGCAGGCTGGAAAGATTGACATGATGTATCTCGCTGAAGACCTTGGTGGCCAGACTGGACCGTTGATCAGTTTGGAGGCTTACCGTCGCTTTTTGCTGCCAAATCAGAAAAAGGTAGCAGCACTGGCGCGGTCGTTTGGCATCCGCGTGTTTTACCACACCGATGGCGCAGCGCGAATGTTCCTCCCGGACCTCGTCAACGAAGTCGGGATCGATATCCTCAATCCGTTGCAATGGCGGTGCCCCGGCATGGACTTGTCGGGCTTGGTGCGCGATTACGGTGACCGGCTGATCTTCCACGGCGGGATTGATAACCAGCAAACGCTCCCGTTCGGCACGGTGGAAGACGTACGCAAGGAAGTTCGCGAAGTCGCGGCGGTCATGCGCGATTCACGGTGGATTTGCGCGCCGTGCCACAACATCCAAAGCGTCAGCCCGGCCGCGAATGTCATCGCCATGTACGAAACTATTCGGGAAATTCTAGTATGAAATTGACAGGTCAAGAGCGCGTCAACCGCATGTTCGAACGCCGCGACCACGATCGCGTGCCGCGCCACGACTCGTTTTGGGCTGAGACTGTTCAGCGCTGGCAGAAGGAAGGTCTGACTGGCGGCGCGCCGGCTGCGCTGGAGCGATTGCAAAACGATATTCACAGCTTGAACTGGCTCTGGCCGATGGCGTACCCGGGCCGCGAGGAAGTTGTGAGCATGGATGCGGAGACGCGCGTAGTGCGCGACGGCAACGGTCGGCTCGCGCGGTTTTGGAATAACAAGAGCGGCACACCGGAACACCTCGGCTTTGAGTGTGACTCGCGCGAGAAATGGGAGAAAACTTTCAAGCCCGCCTTGCTGTCAACCGGCTTGCAACTCGACCCGGCGGCGATTGCCAAGGAGTTCCGTAATGGCCGGGCCGGCGGCCGCTGGTGTCATCTAACCGGCGTCGAAGGATTTGAGGAAACTCGCTCGCTCATGGGCGACGAAATTACTTTGATGGCGATGGTTGAAGATCCTGACTGGGTGCGCGATGTCTCGCGGACATTCACTGATGTCATACTATTCAACCTGAATGCCGCCCTAGCGACTGGCATCGCTCCGGATGGCCTTTGGATCTACGGCGACATGGCGTTCAAGACTTCCACAATGTGTTCGCCGCAGATGTACCGTGACTTGATCTGGCCTGACCACAAACGTCTCGCCGATTGGGCGCACGCGCACAACATGAAATTCATCTATCACACCGATGGCGACGTCAACGGCGTGTTGGACATGTACGTCGCCGCCGGCTTCGATTGCCTACAACCGTTGGAATGCAAAGCCAGCATGGACCTGCGCCGGCTCGCGCCGCAGTACGGCGACCGGCTCGCATTCTTTGGCAATATCGATGTGATGGTCTTAATGACTAACGACCGTGCCCGCATTGAAGCCGAAGTCAAAGCCAAGCTCGCCGCCGGCATGGCGACCAAGGGTTACATCTATCATTCCGATCACTCTGTCCCACCGCAAGTGAGTTGGGAAACCTATCAGTTCATCATTTCACTTTTGAATAAATATGGCCGGTACTGAACCAACCCTCGCTTGGAAACCAGATTGGGGCGTGGCACGCGCCGCACTGACCGGCTGGTGGGAACACCGGGCGTTGGCGTTGCATGTCACTGCGCCGAAAGATCAGCCGTGGGAAAACATCCCCCACCCCGGTCAACCACGAGATCTCCAGCAACAATGGGCAGATGTTCCGCATTGGGTGGCCCGCAACATGGCTGAGGCCGCGCGCATATTTTACGGTGGCGTAGCTTTCCCGCGGTTATGGGCCGACATCGGCGGGCCCGGCAGCCTCGGCTTATTTCTCGGCGCGAAAGGCGTGCTCGCTCCGAGTACCGTCTGGTACGAGCCGGTTATTCACGAACCCGAATCATTCCCGGTATTGCGGCTCGACAAAACCTGCGACTGGTGGCGCCGGCACTTCGCGCTCATCGAACTCGCTCAACAACAGGCGCGCGGCCGGTATCTCGTCGGTTTCCCTGACCTGATCGAGAACGTTGATACGCTTGCCCAGCTGCGCGACGGCCAATTATTGCTGACGGATTTACTCGAGCGCCCGGCCTGGGTGCAGGCGAAGCTCGCGGAAATCAACACCGCCTTCTTCGAGTGCTACGATGCGTTTTGGCAAAAGCTCCGTGATCCGTGGGGCGGTTCAGCCTGGGACGCGTTTGAACTCTGGGGCCCCGGTAAGATTGCCAAGCTGCAATGTGATTTTTCCTGCATGATTTCCGAACAGATGTTCCGCGAGTTCGTCGTTCCCGGCCTGACCGAGCAATGCGAGTGGCTGGACTATTCGCTCTACCACCTCGACGGGACCAACGCTGTTCACCAACTAAACGCCTTGCTGGAAATCGAAGCGCTCGATGCCATTGAATGGACGCCGCAAGCCGGTCTGCCCGGCGGCGGTACGCCACAATGGTATGATCTCTACCGGCGCATCAAAGCCGCCGGTAAGAGCGTCCAGGCCGTTGGTGTCCAACCAGAAGAAGTTATGCCGCTTATTGACGCTGTCGGTGCCGAAGGTTTGTTCATCTGGGTCAACGCGTCGACCGAAACAGTCGCGCGTGCCCTGCTCCACCGGACCGGCTGGCAAGGTGATGTCTGACCTCGCAACCGTTGGGTTTCGTCAGCAAGCATTAGTTAAAGCCAACGCCGAACTGACCAAACTAAAATGCGGCATTATATGTTCACCAGACTTAGTGTGATATTTTTACTTGGGTTACTGACACCGTTCCACCCCGGCTTCGGTCAAGAACCACCAATGCCGCTGGGCACACCGACGGAGCCACAAGACTAGTGGCCGACGCAGCCGAGCAAGCTTCCATTTGTTCACACGCTGTTTACCAGCGACATGGTACTGCAACGTGACGTCGCCGATCCGATCTGGGGCTGGAGCAGACCGGGTGATCAGATTACGGTCACCGTTCAGCATTCCAAGGGACCCGGCGAGACCGCGACGGCCGTGGCCGGCGCGGACGGCAAATGGGTGACGAAGATCGGCCCGTTGCCGGCGGGTGGGCCAGTATCGCTCGCCATTCAAGGGGCCACGCAGAAGGTTGTGTTGACGAATGTGCTGGTGGGCGATGTCTGGCTGTGTGCAGGCCAATCGAACATGCTCATCCCGGTGCGCACGGCGGCCAACGCCGAGGATGAAATTAAGCAGGGCAACCATCCGGAAATCCGCTCGTTCACCGTGGGCTTCTGGCCGTCGTTAGTGCCGGTGGCGGTTCCATTACCGTCGGTCTGGGACG
Source organism: Verrucomicrobiota bacterium (assembly GCA_037146675.1). Classification (GTDB taxonomy): domain Bacteria; phylum Verrucomicrobiota; class Verrucomicrobiia; order Palsa-1439; family Palsa-1439; genus CAINDI01. Next base: position 63,457 of record JBAWWR010000001.1, read on the forward strand.
TCTGTACCCCGGCCAAGGTGGGCGCATTCAGTGCCGTCGGTTACTACTTCGCGCGCGAAATCAACCAGGTCGAGAAGATCCCGATCGGCATCATCCACAGCTCCGTCGGCGCGACCACAGCCGAGGTTTGGATCAGCGGCGACGGGCTGCGCAAGCACATGCCCCATGACTTTCACGCGCCGCTTGACCGGCTGGCCAAGGAGAGCGGTGAGCCGGGCCGTGATTATTTCCAAGACGTTGAGAACTGGGCCGCGACCGTCGACCAGGCCAGCGCCCAGCAGTATTACACCTCCGCGACCACCGTGAACACGAACGACTGGCAGAACCTCCCGGTGCCGAAGCCGTGGAAAGAAGCCGGGCTGACCAACTTCAACGGGCTGGTCTGGTTCCGCACCTCCGTCGAGATTCCGGACGCTATGGCTGGGAAGCCAGTGATCATCTCCCTGTCGCAAATCGCCAGCACCGACATTACTTGGTTTAACGGCCGGCTGGTGGGCGTCACGCAAATCAGTGGCCGGCACCGCAAGTACCAGATTGACGGTGAATGGGTGAAGCCCGGCAAGAACCTGCTGGTCGTGGCCGTGGTCAGCTCGAATGCGTCCGCCGGCTTCTTTGGCGCGGGCCAGAATATGACCGTGCGTTCCACGACCGAAGACAAGAGCATCCCGCTTGCCGGGACGTGGCAGGTCAAACCGGGAACAGCCATGAAAGACATCACTCTGCCTTTCCCCCGGCCGCAACTGGGCTATTACAAAACCATTACCGGCCTGTACAACGGGATGATCGGGCCGCTGGCGCCCTTTGCCATCAAAGGCGTCGTATGGTACCAAGGGGAATCGAGTTGGCCATTCGGACTGCAATACCGGCGACTGCTGCCGGCGCTGATCGCCGACTGGCGCGACCAGTTCCAAATTGGCGACTTCCCCTTCCTCATAGTTTCGCTCTCGTCGTGCAACGCCAAGCAGTCGCACCCGGTCGAGCCCGGGTTTAGCGAGGTTCGCGAAGCGCAGTGGCGCACAGCCCGCGCCGTGACTAATACGGGTCTGGCCGTCACCGCCGATCTGGGGGACGAGCCCGTGCCGAACGTCCACCCAAAAAACAAGCAGGATATCGGCCGCCGGCTGGCCTTCGTCGCGCGCCGTCTCGTCTATGGTGAGAAAGACTTGGTCGATTCCGGTCCGGAATATTGTGAGATGATGTTGGAACGCAAGAATGCCGACCCTGATCCGGCCAACGCGAGCACGAATACCCCCTTCGTGAAAGAATTCAAGACCCGCCTCTATTTTAAACATGTCGGCAGCGGCCTCGTGTTCAAGCCCGGTAATACCAAACCGAACGGGTTTGCCGTTGCCGGCGAGGATAAAAAGTTCGTTTGGGCGGATGCCGTGATCGAGGGGGATACCATTGTGGTTTTCGCTCCTGAAATTGCGGTGCCACGGTATGTGCGCTACGGGTGGGCGTATAACCCCATCATCACCTTGTTCAACAAGGAAGGCTTGCCGGCGCT
>JBAWWR010000002.1:0-58184 GCA_037146675.1 Verrucomicrobiota bacterium
CCGCCGAGGAGACTGGTGACGTTGCTGCTGATTGACACGGCCATGCGGCCGGAGCACAACGGCACGGTCAAATCGCAGGGCCCGCAGATATTCACGACGCACGCCACGCGGCTCGACAAGTTCGTGAACGGACCGAGGTTGCCGTCGAGCGTGGTCACGTTGCCGCTTGTGCCCAGCAACGAGGCGAGCAGGCCGCCTGCCGAGCCACCGAATACGCCGATGCGGTTCGGGTCGATATTGAGTTCCTGGGCGTGACCGCGAATCCAGCGGATGGCGGCTTTGCAGTCGTGAATCTGCGCCGGCCAGTGCGCTTCGTTTGTCAACCGATAGCCGACACCGACGGCCACGTACTCGCCCGACGCTGCGAGGTCGCAAGCGCGCTCGGTGAAGAACTGACGGTTGCCGCCACCCCAACCGCCGCCGTGAACAAAAGCCACCACGGGCAAGGGCCGGTCGCTGGTCCGTTTCTTTGGCAGGTAGACATCCACCATTTGGCGCGGATTGTTGCCATTACCAACCGGCAGGTCCCGGCGGATTTCAACGGTGTCCGTGTACCGGGCGGCGATCTCGGCCGGCATCTCAGGCCGTTTCCGCTTTTCGGGCGTTTCGGCCGGGGCCGGCACGATGGTCGTGAGAACGATGAGACCGGCGAGGAAAAGAATTTGGCGGCAAGTCCGGTGAGAAGACCTCGTATTCATTAATGACCCGTATAATCGGTAACCGGTAAAACGTCAATATTCCGCAACACAGACTTGACGCAGGGGGTGCGCTCGTTTCATTCTCCCGATTGGATGGAACAGATTACCTATAAATCCGTTGGCGCGGTCGAGTTGAAGTTGCATCTTTTCCGGCCCGCGGCGACGGCGGCCGGGTTGCGTTCGGCGATTGTATTTTTCTTCGGTGGCGGCTGGACGACGGGATCGCCGGGAACATTTTACCCACATTGCCGGCATTTGGCTGAACTGGGCATGGTGGCCGTCGCGGCGGAATACCGGGTGCGCGACCGGCATGGGACGTCGGCATTCGAGTGTGTTGCCGACGGTAAGTCGGCTGTCCGATGGTTGCGCGCGCACGCGGCGGAGTTTGGAATCGATCCGCACCGCATCGCGGCTGGTGGTGGTTCGGCTGGCGGACATGTGGCCGCATGCGCAGCGACGATTACCGGCGGCGAGGATGAGACCGGGTTTGTCAGTTCGCAGCCGGATGCGCTGGTCTTGTTTAACCCGGCCGTGGATGCGACGCTGGCGATGTTTGCCGACCGGTTTGCTGGACGCGCGACGGAGATTTCACCCGTGCATCACGTCAGGCCCGGTCAGTCGCCGACAATCATCTTTCACGGGACGGAGGATAAGATCGTGCCCTATGAAAATGTTGAGCGGTTTACGCGGTTGATGACGGCGGCCGGCAATCGCTGCGAGCTGGTGCCGTTTCCCGGCAAGGAGCACGGCTTCTACCATTATGGCGACGGCACCGGCAGCGAGCCGTATCACTCGACGATTGCGGCTACCGATCAATTTTTGAGTGCGCTTGGTTTTATTTCCTGACATGATGCCCGGCATGATTCAGGTAACGCAAAGCTGGGACGATGGGGTGCACGATGACGTGCGCCTGATCGAATTACTCCGGAAGTACCGGGCCAAGGCGACGTTCAACCTAATTTCAGGTGCACACCGGGCGGAGCGGTTTTCCAATTGGAAGTATCAGGACACGAAACCGGTTTATCATCTGGCCCTGTCGGAGTTGGTGGAGTTGTACCGGGGGTTCGAGGTGGCGAGTCACACTGTCACGCATCCCCATCTGGAGCAATTGCCGTCGGAGAAGGTCGCTTGGGAGTTGGCGGAGAGCCGGAAGCAGTTGGAGGACATCTTTCAGCGGCCGGTCCGTGGGTTCGCATACCCGTTCGGCACGTTCAACGCCGCCGTGAAAGAGGAAATCCGCCGGCAGGGATACGTTTATGCCCGGACGGGTCGTCGGTTGCCGGCGCGGGATGTTTATCCGCCGGCTGATCCGATGGAGTTCGGGATTACGACGTGGTTTTCGAGTGAGTCATTTTGGGATGAGTTTGCTCGGGTCAAGCAGGCGGGCGGCGTGTTTGCTTTCATCGGACATAGTTATGAATTCGTGACCGAAGCAATGTGGACGGAATTCGAGGAAAAACTCGCCCGGCTCAGTGCCGACCCGGAAGTTTGTTGGACGACAAACATCGAGCTATTCACGGCCGCCTGACGACAATTCACATAAGGATTCTCCGCGATGTCCAATGTACCGAAGATCATTCCCAAGCCCATCATTCTTGGCTTCTTTCTGCTCGGTCTGCTTTCTTCTGTCGCGTTTCGCGCCATCCTCTTGCTGCAGAAATACGAACCCCATTATGTCCGGCCTGTCTGGTATTTTGGCGTGATCGGCTATCTGGTGTTCTTCGTCTACCGCTACTACATATCGCAGCGGCGCAAGCGCACAATCATCCGGTCGAATCTCATCGAGAAGGTTCGCGCCGGTGTCCCGCTCACACCTGAGGAGCGCGACGCCAATCTGTATCTGCTGAACTCAATCCAGAAATCGCAGGAAGACTGGAATTACCTCGCGATTTTTATCCTCTCCATTGTCGCCATCGCTTTGGACTGCCTCTTGCCCGGGAAATGAGCCCAGCTGCGCGAGATCCGCACTTTGTGACTTGACGCTCGGAGCCGATCATATCCATATTACAATCTTACGGAAGGTGGTGGAACGAATCCGGGCAGTGTTGGGGCAGCCAGATGTCACGCCAAGAAGAGGAAGAAGAACATGCCAGCCTATCCGCTTTGTGACTTTGCGTCTTTGCGTGAACCAGTTGGTACCGGCATCTGCTGGCCAATTTGAAATGAATCCGGTAGGGTGAGGGCTTGATGAATCGTCGCGCATTTACGCCGGGGACTGTGGCGCTGCTGGTGGGGCTGGCAGCGTTTCTCGGACTTTTTCTCGTTTACCCGGCCGGCTACATCTTGCGTGGGGCGCTGGTGGTCGACGGCCACTGGACTTTTGATTTCTTCCGGCTGGCGTTGCAGAGTCCGTTAATCCGCGGAGCGCTGGTCAATAGTTTCCTGCTCGCGGTGGCGGTGACGGCATTGACGACGCTGCTGGCGTTGCCGTTGGCGCATGTGTTCACCCGGTATGCATTTCGCGGGAAGACGGTGCTGAGCGCGCTGTTGCTGGTGCCGATGATCATGCCGCCATTTGTGGGGGCAATCGGGATGCGGCAGTTCTTGGCCCGGTATGGCTCGGTGAATTTGCTATTTGGTACGCACGTGGACTGGCTCGGCGCGGGCGGGTTCTGGGGCGTGATGCTGTTGCAGACGCTGAACCTGTATCCGATTATGTTCCTAAATCTGTCGGCGGCGATGGCCAACGTGGACCCGACGTTGCGGGAGTCGGCCGAAAATTTGGGGGCGAGCGCGTGGCGGGTGTTCCGGACGGTGACGCTGCCGTTGGTGGCGCCGGGATATTTTGCGGGGGCGATCATTGTGTTTGTCTGGGCGTTCACGGATTTGGGGACGCCGCTGATGTTCGGGTTCAACCGGGTGGTGGCGGTGCAGATCTTCGACCGAGTGACGGACGTAGGGACGAATCCGATGGGCTATGTGCTGGTGTGCGTGGTGTTGGTGCTGACGGTGGTGCTGTTCCTGTTGTCGAAGCGGCTGCTGGCGACGCGCCGGTATGAGATGTTGGCGCGCGGGCATACCGGTGGCGCGGCGGAGAAAGTACTCACCGGTAAGGCGGAGTGGCTGTTGCAGGCCGGGTTGGTGGCGTTCATCGGGGTGACGCTGTTGCCGCATTTGAGCGTGGTGCTGGAGTCGCTCGCCGGTAAATGGTTTTTCTCGGTGTTGCCGGAGGCGGTGACGGGCCGGCATTACGTGGATGTGTTCACGCATCCGCTGACGATGTCGGGGATGCGGAACAGTTTGTTTTATTCGTCGCTGAGCGCGGGGGTGGATTTGGTGTTGGGCGTGGCGATTGCGTACCTGGTGGTGCGGAAACAGATTCCCGGCGCGCAGGTGCTGGATGTGCTGGCGATGTTGCCGCTGGCGTTGCCGGGGCTGGTGCTGGCGTTTGGTTATCTGGGCGGATTCAATGTGAACCTCGACTGGTTGAACCCGCGCACGAATCCGACGGTGTTGCTGGTGGTGGCGTACTCCGTGCGCCGGTTGCCGTACATTGTGCGGTCGGCGTATGCCGGCTTCCAGCAGACGAGCGTGACGCTGGAGGAAGCGTCGTTGAATCTCGGGGCGTCGCAATGGCGGACGTTGCGCAAGATCACGATTCCGCTGGTGATGGCGAACTTAGTGGCCGGCACGATTCTGACGTTCAGCTACGCGATGCTGGAGGTGAGCGACAGCTTGATTCTGGCGATGCGCGAGAAGTTTTACCCGGTCACGAAGACGATCTACGCGCTGGTGGGTCGCATCGAGCCGAACGCGGTCAGCGTGGCGAGCGCGCTCGGCGTGCTGGGGATGTTGCTGCTGACGATCAGCCTGTTGGTGGCGAGCAAGACGCTCGGTAAGAAGTTGGGGCAGTTGTTCAGGGCAAGCTGACGCGCAACAGGCGTGCGTTGCCGGTTAAGTTGTAATCGCCAAGCGTCGCCGGTAATAAAACGAATTCGCCTGGCGCCAGTGCCACGTCGTTCACGCGTAGGTTGCCGGTAACGCCGCCGAGAATTTGAAAGCTTTTACTATCACAGCGACCGGTGAGTTCGCCGGTAACGTCCAGTTGCTCGACTACAAAATGTTCACACTTGATTGGGAGTGGTGTCGGGACCGGCTCGAAGTCGTTGAAATCAATTGAAGCGAGCGATTCTCGAATGTGAAGTGGGCGCGGCTTACCGGTGTCGTCCACGCGATCCCAGTCGTAGGCCCGGTAAGTGGTGTCGGAATTTTGTTGGATCTCGGCAATGACCAGCCCGGCGCCGATAGCGTGGAGTCGGCCGGATGGCACGAACAAAGCGTCACCGGCGCGGACAGAAAATTGGTGGAAACATTTTTGGAAAGCCGAGCCGCCTTGCTTAATTGCGGCTTCAAATTGCTGGCGCGTAGTGCCGCGCCGCAGGCCGGCAATCAACAAGGCATCAGGCATTGCGTCGAGGATGTACCACATCTCGGTTTTGGGTTCACCGCCGAGCAATGCGGCGAGGGTGGCCGGTGGATGAACCTGGAGAGAGAGTCGGTCGCGGGCGTCGAGTAATTTGACAATGAGCGGGAAACGGTTGCTCCGGCAATTGGCGCCGAGTAACTGTGCGCCGTGTTGCTGGATTAATTGATGGAGTGTCTGGCCGGCGTCAGGGCCGTTAGCGACGACGGATTGGGCGTCAGCACGGTCGCTGATTTCCCAGCTTTCACCGATGCGTTTACCGGCGGGGATGGCTTTGCCGTAGCGGGTGAGTGCGCTGCCGCCCCAGAGGCGTTCGACGAGAATGGGCTTAAACTTGTATGGATAAAGCATGTTGCGCTTGCAGTTGTCGCGTGTTTGACCTAGGGTTCCGCGTCGAAGGAGGAATTGCAAGCTGAAACAGTCGGAACATTCACACATCCGTGAGATTTGGGCCGTGGCCTTGGTCGGCTTGTCGTTGCTGCTTCTACTGAGTCTGGTTTCGTACGAGCCATTCGACGTCGGTAATCGCGCCAGCAACGCAGTGCAGCCAGTGCACAACTTCATCGGCCCGGTCGGCGCGTGGTTGGCATTTGGGACATTTCAAGTCTTCGGCGTCGCCGCCTATTTTCTAATGCTCGTGCTGGCGGTCATTGGCGTGTTACTGCTCCTGCAACAGGAAGTGCCGTGGCGCGGGAAGTTTGGCGCGGGGTTGTTGTTGCTGCTGTCGTCGAGTTGCCTCTTGCATGTTGCCGGGTTGCGAGCGGTTGTGAAGGTGTTGAATCTGCCGGATAGCGCGGGTGGCTATGTCGGGCTCTTTGTCGGCGACGCCTTTCAACGCACTGTCGGCAAACCGGGGACGCTGATTATTTTTGGCGTCGGTTATGTTGTCAGTCTGATCTTGCTGATTAATTTCCGACCGAGCTACTGGGTGAAATTGGCCGTGAGTAATTATCGGGATTTGTGGGCCGGCCTGCGCGGTAAGTCAAAGCGCGATGTGTCACAGGTACTTTCCGAAAAAGGCCGCGACATCCGAGTTCAGGAGGTTGATGTTGGCCGCAAGCTGGCGCAAACAGAAAAAGCCGCCCAAAAACTCGAAGACGAAAACAAGCCAGTCATGCCGGTGCCGCCACCGAAGTATGTCGATTCAACCTGGCCGCAGTCGACTGCGCCGGCACCCGAGCCGGTTAAGGAAAAGAAATCCAAAGTCGAGCCGGCCAAAGTCGAGCCGTCCGTCGTGCCGACGCCGGTCACCGTAGCGCCACCGGCCGCTCCGATAGTCCTGCCACCGGTTCCCAAACCAAAACGCGAGAAACCCGCCGAAGTTGAAAAAGCCGTGTTAGGTGGCGCTACTGCGGCCGATGGCGAGCAATTTGTCTTGCCGCCGTTGGACTTGTTGGAGCAGCCACCAGAACCGGCAGCGCGGAACATTGTGGACGACCTCAAAGCTAGCGCGAAGATTCTGAAGGATACCGTTCGCGAGTTTGGCATTGAGGTCGAGTCCGGCGATGTAACCAAAGGGCCGACTGTCACACTGTTTGAGTTGCATCCGGCGCCGGGCGTCCGCGTTGAGAAAATTGCCGCCTTGTCCAATAACGTCGCGATGGCGATGCGGGCTGAAAAAGTTCGCATTCTCGCGCCTGTCCCCGGGAAGGGCACGGTGGGCGTTGAGGTGCCGAATATATCCCGCACGACCGTTTACCTGCGCGATATGCTGGAGTCCGACGAATGGCGCAATCATAAAGGCGGAATCCCGGTCACACTGGGTCGGGATGTGAAGGGGCGGGCGATCATTGGGGACTTGGCGGGGATGCCGCATTTATTAATTGCCGGCGCGACAGGTTCCGGCAAGACCGTTTGCGTGAATTCCATTCTGGCGTCCTTGCTCTACCGGTATACGGCGGAAGATTTACGGTTGGTGCTGATTGACCCGAAGATGGTCGAGATGCAGCATTACAACACATTGCCGCACCTCGTCGTGCCGGTTGTTACCGAGTCGAAGAAAGTGCCGCTCGCATTGGGTTGGGTCATCCGTGAAATGGAAAAGCGCTTTCAGATTTTTGCCAAGTCTGGTGTTCGCAATATTACCTCGTTTAATTCGCGAGAAAAAAAACCGCCTGCAGCCGCACCGACGCCAGCGCCCGGTCAGCCGGAACAAGACGAACTCAAAATCGAAGTCCCGCGTGATTTTGATCTTATCATTCCGGAAAAAATGCCGTTTATCGTAGTTGTCGTGGACGAGTTAGCCGACCTGATGGTGACGGTTGGCAAAGATGTTGAAATGGCCATCTCGCGGCTGACCGCACTCGGACGTGCCGCCGGCATCCATCTCGTCGTGGCCACGCAACGGCCCAGCGTCAACGTCGTCACCGGCGTCATCAAAGCCAACATCCCGGCGCGGATCGCATTTCAAGTCGCCTCTATGCAGGACTCGCGCGTCATTCTCGATAGCCCCGGCGCCGAAAAATTGCTCGGCAAAGGTGATATGATTTATGAGGCTGGCTCTGGCAGAGCTGTGCGCGCGCAAGGCGTGTTGGTGCTCGACAAGGAAATTAACGACATTGTTGATTTCATCAGCGCGAAAGCCCGGCCGAAGTTTGAACCAGAGCTGGAACGGAAGTTAAAACACGGCACGACTAACTTGCCTGAAGCCGAGGAAGATGACGCAGACGAAGAGCTGATCGAACAGTGTATCGAAGTCATCCGCCAAACCAATCGCGCCAGCGTGTCCATCTTGCAGCGCCGCTTGCGTCTCGGCTACACCCGCGCTGCGCGGGTTATGGATACCCTCGAAGAACGCGGCATCGTTGGTCCGAACCGCGGTGCTGAGCCGCGCGAGATTTTAATGGACCTTGGTAGCAGTGCTGCCGAGCCTGACGAGGCGTAGCTCCGCCATTCTAGGCGGCACAAAATGCGACTCGCATTTACGACGCTGTTAAAAAGTTCTTGGCAGCGGACGCCGCCTGTGGTTAATAGTTGTCAGTCGTATGAAACTTGTCTCTGGTCTATTTTGTTCGTCGCTTGGTCGGAAATTTTTGATGGCGTTGACGGGTGTGGCATTGGTGATGTTTGTCGTGGTCCACATGGTCGGCAATCTACAATTTTTTCTCGGCCGGGAAGTTATTAATCATTACGCGCACGTTTTGAAATCCAATCCGGAACTGCTTTGGCCGTCGCGCGTCGGGTTGCTCAGCTGTGTCATTATTCACATCGCGATGGCGATTTGGCTGACTTGCGAAAACCAGACAAAACGCCTCGCCGGTTACGCTGTGAACGATGTTGGAGCGGCTTCATTGGCTGCGCGCACCATGATTTATAGCGGTGCAATTATCGCAGCATTTATCATTTATCATCTCCTCCACTACACCGTTCTGGTGCAGTCCGTCAATCTGACCGGGCAGGATTTTAGCGCGTTCCGTGATGCTCATGGACAGCCAGATGTCTATCGGATGATGATTATCGGATTCTCAAATCCAACTGTCAGCGGATTTTATTTACTTGGAGTCGGGTTGCTCTGTTTTCATCTCAGCCACGGCATTTGGGCGATGCTCCAATCATTAGGCTTGGTCAATGCAGTCTACCGGGAAGTAATCGAACGAATTTCAGCGATTGGTGCCGTGTTGCTTTTCATCGGTTACGCTTCCATTCCAGTAGCAATTCTAACCGGCGTGGTGAAATAATATGAATCTCAACGCCCATATTCCGGACGGCCCGCTCTCGCAGAAGTGGGATAAGTTCCGCCGTAACGCTAAACTCGTTAATCCCGCTAACAAACGGAAGTACGACATTATCGTGGTCGGCACCGGCTTGGCTGGTGCCTCGGCAGCAGCAACCTTTGGCGAACTCGGCTACAATGTAAAATCATTCTGCATTCAAGATAGCCCGCGCCGGGCGCACAGCGTTGCCGCACAGGGCGGAATTAATGCCGCCAAGAATTACCAGAACGATGGCGACAGCGTATACCGGCTGTTCTACGACACGATCAAAGGCGGCGACTTCCGTGCCCGCGAGGGAAATGTCTACCGGCTCGCACAAGTTAGTGTGGATATCATTGATCACTGCGTTGCCCAAGGTGTGCCGTTTGCCCGCGAATATTCCGGCTATCTGACCAACCGGAGTTTCGGTGGTGCGCAGGTGTCGCGAACGTTTTACGCACGCGGTCAGACCGGCCAACAACTGTTGCTCGGCGCGTACCAGTCGTTGATGCGGCAAGTCAGTCTCGGGACAGTGAATCTGTTCCCACGCACTGAAATGCTCGATCTAGTGGTCGTTGATGGCCACGCCAAAGGGATTGTCACGCGCAATTTGATTACCGGTAAGATTGAAAGTCATGCCGGCGATGCGGTGGTGTTGGCGACCGGCGGTTACGGCAATACTTGGTATCTTTCGACGTACGGCCGCGGCTCGAACGCCACGGCCATCTGGCGGGCGCACAAGAAGGGTGCCTGTTTTGCTAACCCGTGTTATGCCCAGATTCATCCAACCTGCATTCCGGTCAGTGGCGATTACCAGAGCAAGCTCACGTTGATGAGCGAATCGCTGCGCAATGATGGCCGGGTTTGGGTGCCGAAGAAGCAAGGCGACAAGCGCGCTCCCGGCGAGATACCGGAAGACGATCGCGATTATTATTTAGAACGCAAATATCCGAGCTATGGCAACCTTGCGCCACGCGACATTTCTTCGCGGGCCGCCAAGCAAGTGTGTGATGAAGGTCGCGGTGTCGGCGAGAGCGGATTGGGTGTTTATCTAGATTTCTCGGCAGCGATTCAACGGCTCGGTGAGGCGAAGATTGCGGAACGGTATGGAAACCTGTTCGATATGTACCATGAGATTACCGGCGAGAGCGCTTACAAGGTGCCGATGCGCATCTTCCCGGCGATTCACTACACGATGGGTGGGTTGTGGGTGGACTACAATTTGATGAGCAACGTGCCGGGGTTGTTTGTGGCCGGCGAAGCGAACTTCTCGGATCACGGCGCAAATCGCCTTGGTGCCAGCGCGTTGATGCAAGGTTTGGCCGATGGTTATTTCGTGCTCCCTTACACCATTGGCGATTATCTGGCCGGCCAGAAACCCGGCAGCCGTCCGAAGACCGACGCCAGCGAGTTTAAGCAGTCCGAGAAAGAAGTGAATGACCGGTTGCAAAAGTTGCTGACGATTCGTGGCAAACGCACGGTCACAGAATTCCACAAACATCTCGGCAAGATCATGTGGGATCATTGTGGTATGGCGCGGAACGAAGCTGGATTGAAGAAAGCGCTCCAGTTGATTCCAGAGCTGCGGGAAGAATTTTGGAAGGATGTCAATGTGCCCGGCGAGGGCGGCGACTTGAATCAGTCGCTCGAACGCGCCGGCCGCGTTGCGGATTATTTTGAATTGGCGGAGTTGATTGTGCGCGATGCGTTGACACGCGATGAGTCTTGCGGTGGTCACTTTCGGGAAGAGCACCAAGAAGAGGGTGAGTGCAAGCGCAATGACGAGCAGTTCGCCTACGTCGCCGCGTGGGAACACAAAGGCGTGGGCCAAGTGCCGGTTCTGCACAAAGAGCCGCTCACGTACGAGGAGCTTCACCTCGCCACGAGGAGCTACAAGTAATGAACGTCAAACTACGTGTCTGGCGTCAGGACGGACCGGATACTCCCGGCAAGTTCGTTAAGTATGACGCCCACGGCTTGAATTCGAACATGTCGTTTCTCGAGGTGCTCGACACCGTGAATGAAGACATCACGAAGCGTGGCGAGGAGCCGATTGCGTTCGATCACGATTGCCGGGAAGGCATTTGCGGGATGTGCTCCTGCGTCATTAACGGCGAAGCGCACGGGCCGGAGAAAAAAGTCGCCACCTGCCAGACGTACATGCGCAGCTTTCAGGATGGTGAAACAATCACCATCGAACCGTTCCGCGCGAAAGCCTTTCCGCTCATCAAAGATTTGATCGTCAACCGCAGTTCTTTTGACCGAATCATTCAAGCCGGTGGTTTTGTTTCCACCAGTGCCGGCAGCGCTCCCGATGGCAACGCCATCCCGGTGCCGAAGCAACAAGCCGACGCCGCGATGGACGCCGCCGCCTGCATCGGTTGCGGTGCGTGTGTGGCCGCCTGCAAAAACGCTAGCGCGATGTTGTTTGTCTCCGCCAAGGTTTCGCATCTCAATCTCTTGCCACAAGGCAAACCGGAAAAAGAGCAGCGCGTCCTCAACATGGTGGAACAGATGGACAAGGAAGGCTTTGGCGCCTGCACCGTGACCGGTTCGTGCGAAGCTGTCTGCCCGAAAGGCATCAGTCTTAACTTCATCGCCAAGATGAATCGCGATTACTTTGGTGCCCTATTGCGCGGTAGTCCGAAGGCCACTGCGGAATCCGCGTAGCCTTGATTCTTGGTTAGGACAGGTCGCTTGCTCCGTGGTTGGGCTTTTGCTAGCATCACCGGCAGATGAGCATATCTTCCACATCGGCAATCGTCTTGGCCGCCGGCCGCTCGACGCGCATGGGCGGCGGACCGAATAAACAATTCATTGAACTCTCCGGTAAACCGCTCATCTGGTACTCGCTGGCCGCCTTCGAGCAATGCCGGGCCGTTACCGAAATCATCATCGTCAGTCGTCCGGAATACGCCGCCGAAGCGCAGCGCATTGCCGGTGCGTTCAAGAAAGTCACCGCGATTGTAGAGGGTGGCGTTGAGCGGCAAAATTCAGTGTGGAACGGTTTGGAGAAAGTGACCGGTGAAATTGTCGCCGTCCACGACGGTGCCCGACCACTCGTTACCACGGCTTTGATTGAGGCCACGATTGAGAGTGCTCGGCAACACGGCACCGGCATCGCTGCCACGAAGGTAGTGGACACAATCAAGGAATCCGCGCCGGATAAGACTGTCCTGCGCACCGTGGACCGGACCAAACTCTGGGCCGTCCAAACGCCGCAGACCGTCCGCACCGAATTGCTCCGGCAAGCCTATGGGAAGGTTTTAGGGCAGGGGATCATCGTCACCGACGAAGCCGCCGCCGTCGAATTGCTTGGCCAACCTGTTCATTTGGTCGAGACGCCGTTTCTTAATCTCAAGGTGACTACGCCTGACAACTTGCCGGTAGTCGAAGCCTTGCTGCAGGCGCGCCGTTAACGGCGGAAATATTCTCGCGGTAATAACTGGTCTTGCTATAGTGCGGATTATGAATCGCGTTGGCATTGGTATTGATGTCCATAAATTTGCGCCGGACCGGAAGTGTATCATCGGCGGCGTCCACATTCCGCATTCGGTCGGGCTGCTTGGCCACAGCGATGCCGACGTGTTGGCGCACGCCATTGCTGATGCGTTGCTCGGCGCGGTGGCGCTCGGCGATATTGGCAAATTCTATCCCGACACCGACAAAAAGTGGAAGGACATGGACAGCATGATTATCCTCCGCGACGTGGCGGCAAAATACCGGGAACTTAAGGTGACGATCAACAACATTGACGCCGCCGTGATTGCCGAAGCGCCAAAGCTTTCGCCGCATATTCCGCAGATGCAGGCAATCATGGCCGGCCATCTCGGGGTGCGCCCTGATCAGATCGGCATCAAGGCAACGACGAGCGAGTTGATGGGCTTTACCGGCCGCAAAGAAGGCGTGGTCGCCATCGCGATGGTCAGCGTGGAGATTTAATGGCGCTCCAGTTCTTCAACACACTCAGCCGCTGCAAAGAAGATTTCGTGCCGCTCGATCCTGCCGGCAAGAAAGTCGGCCTCTATACCTGCGGTCCGACCGTTTACAACTTCGCCCACATTGGGAACCTGCGGGCGTTCATGTTCGAGGACTTGCTGCGCCGGTATCTCGAATACAAAGGCTACGCCGTCACCCACGTCATGAATATCACCGACGTGGAAGACAAGATTATCCGGACCGTCCGTGAGACCGGTAAGTCGCTCCACGAAATCACCGATTTTTACACGCAGGAATTCTTCCGCGACCTCGACACGCTCAATGTTCGGCGGGCCCATGTCGTGCCGCGAGCCACCGACACTATTACCGGAATGATCAAGTTGATTGCGGAGCTGATTGACAAGAAACATGCCTACGTCGGCGAGGACGGCTCAGTTTATTTTTCGATTCAATCCTTCCCAGCCTATGGCAAGCTGGCGCACCTCGACTTGGAAAACCTGCAGCACGGTGCGCGTGTCAAACACGACGAGTACGCCAAGGAATCCGTCGCCGACTTCGCGCTCTGGAAAGCGTGGGTTGAAACCGATGGCGCGGTGAAATGGGATTCGCCGTGGGGCCCCGGTCGGCCCGGCTGGCATATCGAGTGCAGCGTGATGAGCATGGCGCATTTGGGACCGAGCTTTGACATCCATTGCGGCGGTGAAGACCTTGTCTTCCCGCATCACGAGGACGAAATCGCCCAGAGCGAAGCCGCCACCGGCAAGCAGTTCGTCAAATACTGGCTGCACAACGCCCATCTGCTTGTTGAAGGCAAAAAGATGAGCAAGTCTGCCGGTAACTTCTTCACGCTCCGCGATCTGCTAGCCAAGGGCTGGACCGGTCGCGAGATTCGTTTCCTGTTGCTCTCCTGCCATTACCGTGACCCGCTCAACTTCACGATGGACGGCTTGGCCGGCGCGCGCTCGGCATTGCAGCGCATGGATGAATTTCTGTTGAAGATGCAGGAGCTAGCCGGGGTAACTCAAGCGCCGGTTACTAATCTCCAATTCCAATTGGAATCCGCTCTCGATGACGACCTCAATATCAGCGGCGCGTTCGGCGCAATTTTTGAATTTATCCGCGACGGCAATAAGCGCGAGGTCACACCGGCGGAAGCGGCAAGCATTGTTGCTACTTGGCGGCAACTCGATCAGATTCTCGGTTTCGGTCTGCCGGTGAAGTCGGCGGTGCCGGCGGAAGTTCAAGCGCTGGTCGAGGAGCGGCAGGCGGCGCGGAAGGCCAAAAACTTCAAGCGGTCCGACGAGATTCGGGATCAGCTCAAGTCGCAAGGTTGGGTCATCGAAGACACGCCGACCGGCGCGCGGGCGAAACGCTCTTAGCGTGATCGTTCGCTGAAGAACAGATATTGCTGCGCCCAACCGGCGTACGGGCCGAAATGGTCGAGAACCTGCCGGCGTGTGATTTTCTTGCCGCGCCAACCCAGTCGGTGCAGCGCGCGTTGCATCCAGACATCCACCGGGAACGCTTGGTCGAACCCGAGCGAAAACAGCAGCGTGCAGTTGGCAATCTTTTCGCCGACGCCGTGAATTTTGGTCAGCTCCTCCAGTGCTCGTTCGTATTCCAGCGCCGGTAACTTATTCAGACGGAGTTCGTCGCGGTCAACCATTCGCGCTGCTGCCAGCAAATACTCGGCACGAAAGCCGAGTTTGCAGGCGCGAAGCTGCGGTAGTGTCGCGCCGGCAATGGTTGCGGCGTCGGGAAAAGAAAAAGCATCGTTGCCGAGCGGCTGGCCGAAGCGGCGTGCCAGATTTTCGACGATTTGACGGATCTGAACAATTTGCTTGGTAGAACTGGCGATGAACGAGGCGAGTGTTTCCCACGGTTCTTGCCGAAGTACGCGGACGCCCCAATGCTGCCGGACCGCCTGTTGCAAAACGTCGTCGTCGGGGAAGGTGGCCACAATGTCGAGGAGCGAGACATCCAGCCCGAGATAGTGCGGGTCAATATCGCCTTCCAACAGCTTGCCGGTTTGACGGAGCCGGCACACGCGTTGGCCGACGACGCCGGTAAACCAGCCGTCCGTGCCGGCGCTCCACCGAAACGCCTGTCCACACATCAGGCTAGCGGCGAGATCGAAATCAGAAACGTTGATTCGTTTGGGCATTTCTGTTACGAGAATAGCCATGCTGACCAAGGAGGTCAAATCCGTTCACTTCGTCGGAATCTGCGGCACCGCGATGGCGTCCGTTGCTGTGTTGTGCCGGGACGTCGGTTACACCGTGACCGGCAGCGATGAGAATGTCTATCCGCCGATGTCCACGTTTCTCGAGTCGCGCGGCATCCGCATCCTCCAAGGTTATCAGGCAACAAATCTCGACCACCGGCCCGAGCTGATTGTCATCGGCAACGCGCTAAAACGCGGTACGCCGGAAGTCGAGCGCGCTTGGGACGAGCGCCTGAACTGCTGTTCGTTGCCGGAACTGGTCCGGGAGTTTTTCATCCGCGGTAAACACTCGGTGGTGATTGCCGGTACGCACGGCAAGACCACGACCACGTCGCTATTGGCGTGGGTGTTGGAATCGGCCGGCCAGGCGCCGGCGTTTCTCATTGGTGGCATCCCGACTAATTTTGGTGCCGGCGCGCGGCTCGGGACCGGCGCGCATTTCGTCATTGAAGGCGACGAATACGACACGGCGTTCTTCGACAAGCGGAGCAAGTTCGTCCACTACTTGCCGGACACTGTGATCTTGAACAATATCGAGTTTGACCATGCCGACATTTTTGCGGATCTTGCGGCAGTCAAACGCTCGTTCCGGCAATTGGTCGCGGTCGTGCCACGACGCGGGTTGATCATTGCCAATGGCGACGATGCGAATGTGCGGGAGGTGGTGGCCGGCGCACAGTGCCGGGTCCGGTATTTCGGGTTGCCAGATTTTGCGGGTTACCGTCTGCCGCTGGCTGGCGAACACAATCAGCGCAACGCGGCAGCGGCGGCGGTTTGCGCGAGCGAGTTGGGCTTGAGCCGGGAACAGATTCAAACCGGCTTTGACAGTTTTACCGGCATCAAGCGGCGGATGGAAGTGCGTGGTGAAGTCGCTGGTGTGACGGTAATCGACGATTTCGCGCATCATCCGACGGCGTTGGTGGAGACGCTTCGCGCGATTCGGGCGAAGTATCCGGGGCAGCGTGTCTGGGCGTTATTCGAGCCGCGCAGCAATACGACGCGACGGAATGTTTTTCAGCGGGAACTGGCGGAAGCGCTGGCGTTGGCCGATGGCGTGTTCATCACCCGCGTGGATCGGTTGAATGAGTTACCGGAAGGGGAACGCTTGAATCCGGAGCAAGTCGTGGCGGCGATTCGGGGGCGCGGAATTCCGTCTGAATATTCGGCGAACGCGGAGGCGATTCTCGCGGCGTTGGTGCCACAGTTGCGGCCCGGCGACGTGGTGGCGGTGTTTTCCAACGGAAAATTTGACGGCATCCACGACAAGTTGTTGGCTCGATTGCGTCAATCATCTTGATTTCTACCGGTACGCCGCTATTCTGCGTGTGCTGGCCCCATCGTCTAGAGGCCTAGGACATCAGATTCTCAATCTGGGTACACGGGTTCGAATCCCGTTGGGGCTACCATTCTTAAAGTGTGTTCTAAGCAATGTTTGCAAGGGTTGATAGGCCTTTGTCATCTATCTGCGGTTATCCAAAGTCGCCCAGACCACGCCTGATTTTAATCTAGTGGAAACGCCTGTGGTGGGGTCAGGCGCAGTCCTGTGAGTTTATTTTGGCGGAAATTGTGGTGGTCAGGTTGGGCGAGTGTGCGCACAGGGCGCGGCAATTCGGATCGAGTGGGTGGCGGCACGAGAAAAATGCGACGGCTAAACCGCTTCTCGACCGGTGCCAAGCAGCACGCGATGACGGCGAATTACCTCTGGGCAACGGCGATTTCACCAACCTCCGGCCGGTCATTGCGGTTTTTCTCTAACTTGGAACGCCTCCCGCTGTCCGCGCCGCTCTCGGCTGCCGGCTGTGTCAATAGCGCGGCCCGGCATAGGACTATCGTCCGATAAGAAATTAGGTCTCTCACCTGATTGTCGCCTCGCGTGAAACTCGTATAGTTGCACCAGTGCGAGAGAGATGGTTTCGATGGATAACAACAGAATTATGCCCATTGTCGTGTTGCTGGTACTGCTGGCTGCCGGCACGGCGGTGATTTTGGCAACCTACTGACGGAGAACCAATGACGGCACTCTTGGCAAAAAACTTAAACAGGATGCACGCCGCATTCGAGGCGCAAACGGTCGGCATCGCGGCAGTCACGCCCTTGCCGTCGGCGCACACCGTGCTGGTGATTGACGACGACGCGGTGCTGTTGGAGCTGATGTATTTGGTGCTCAGCGCGGCGGGATTCAACGTCCTGACGACCACGCGCGGGACGAAGGGATTGGAGATGTTGCAGCAGCTGGGCGACGTTGTGAAAGTGGTGTTGCTCGACTACCAGGCGCCGGTAATCAATGGCGCGCAGATGTTGGCCGGGATTCGGTGTTTGGCACCGGCGGCCAAGGTGTTGGGAGTTTCCGGTTGCGACCCGTACAATCTGCAGGCGGACTTTCGCGAAGGCGTGGACGGGTTGCTGGAAAAACCGTTCACCCGGTGCGCCCTGATCGAGGCGGTGTGGGCGCTCCTGCCGGCTGGCGGTCCCGCGCTGAATCGCGAGCACACTCTGGCACCGCGACAGCAGCCGGTGCACCTGCCGGTTGCGTTGTCCCGGCTGCAAAATATAGAGCGTGACATCGCGTGAATAGAAATTATTATGCCCCTGTCTTAAGCGTGCGGAACGCAATGGCCGATCGAAAACCTCATTGTGGGTCGTTTCAATCTGAGCTCCTAGGGGTGCGAACTGGCTATCCCGTCGTTGGGATTGGCGCGTCGGCGGGCGGGTTCGAGGCCCTCAAGGCGCTGCTAAAAAACTTGCCGACCAAACCGGGACTGGCGTTGGTGCTGGTGCCACATCTCGATTCGAATGCTGACAGTCGGTTCAGCGTTTTACTCACCCGCATCAGCCCCATGCCGGTCCACACGATTACCGATGGCATGGTGGTGGCGCCGGATCATTTGTATGTCAGCCCGCCCAATACCAGTTTGCAGATTGCCAAAGGCCGGCTGCGGCTGCGGTCGAGCAAGCGCCCGGCCCGGTTACCGATTGATAAATTTCTCGAGTCGTTGGCGAAGGAGTGCGGCCAGCGGGCCATTGGGGTGATTTTGTCGGGCAATGTGGCGGATGGCGTGCGCGGGTTGCAGGCGATCAAGACGGCCGGCGGAGTGACGCTGGCCCAGGATTTCAAGAGCGCGAAACACGATAGCATGCCGCGCGCGGCGGTGGCGGCGGGATGCGTGGATCGTGTGTTATCGCCGGCGAAGATAGCCGGTGAACTCGTGCGGCTGGCTCAGCGTCCGGAGATGAACCTCGGCACCGGTGCGGTCGCCGCCAAAGGACAAATTGCGAAATTGCGCGCGGAGCTGCACACGACCAACGAGGAGATTCAGCTCAGCAACGAGGAATTGCAGCTCGTTAATGCAGATCTGCGGGCGGCCAAGGATGAGTTGCAGATTGCCAATGAGGAATTGCGGAACCGGAACCAGACGCTGGGCCAGCTCAGCAACGAGATCACCAATTTACTGACCAGCACGCAGATCCCGATCGTGATGATTGATGCGGAGCGGCGCATCCGCCGGTTCACGCCGGTGGCGGAAACGATTTTGAACCTGACTCCGGCCGACGTGGGCCGGTCAATCAGCGCGGTGGATCTGGGGATGAGCGGGCCGGGGTTGGACCAGCTCATCACCGCGGCGCTACTGACGCTCAGCGTCCAAGAACGCGACGTGCAAGACCGGCAGAGCCGGTGGTACACGCTCCGGGTCCGGCCGTACCTGACCGCCGACCACAAGATTGACGGCGTGGTAATCGCGTGGCTGGATGTGGACACCCTGAAGCGCAATCTGGCCATGATCGTCGAGTCGCGGGACTTGGCGGAGTCGGTTATTGAGACGGTGAGCGAACCATTGCTGGTGTTGGCGTCGGACCTGCGCATCGATATTGCGAACCGGGCGTTCTTCGAGAAATTTCACGTCACCAAGTCCGAGACGATTGGCCGGCGCATCTACGAATTGGGCGCCCGGGAGCTGGACTTGCCGGGCCTGCGCAAGCTGCTGGAAGGCACGGTGACGACGAGCGCGGAGTTCCACGATTATGCGGTGAAAATCAAAGTCGCGAATCTTGGTCACCGCGATCTATTGCTGGGTGCGCGCCGGCTGATGCGCACGGACCGCGCCACACCATTGATCGTGCTGTCCATCGCGGATATCACCGAGCAGAAACAGGCCGCCCGCGCCGAGTTTTCCGATCACGCCATTGTCGGCGTTAATTTGGGTGGCGAGGTCACCAGTTGGAACAAGGGGGCGGAGCGATTATTTGAGGTCACGGCGGACGCGGCGCTGGGGCAGCCGGTGGCGGCGCTCATTGCGCAGGAACTGGCGGATAATCTGCCGCGCGTGATGGAACAGTTGCGGCAACGGCAGTCGGGTTTGAAGTATGACGTGGTCCACCACCATCAGGACGGCCGGGTGTTGAATCTCGCGGTCATGGTTTCGCCGGTCCGAGCGGCGGGCGGCGCCGTCAGCGGCCTGTCGGTCGTGCTGCGCGACATCACCGCGCACCGCCACGCTGAGGCACAGGTCCAGGCGGCGTTGGCGGAGAAGGATGTCTTGTTGCGGGAGGTTCATTGCCGGGTGAAGAACAACCTCCAACTCATCGTCAGCCTGCTCAATTTGCAAGTCGACAAGTTGGCCGAGGATCCGTTGCGACCGGTGTTTGGCAATGTGCGCGACCGGGTGTTTGCGATGGCGCTGGTGCACGATCAGTTGTACCGCGCGGGCAATCTGGCCCAGTTAGACTTTGCCGAGTACGCCGGCAGCCTGCTGCGGTATCTCTGGCGCAACCACCACGGCGCGGCGCGGGTGCAGCTCGAGCTGGCGGTCGTGCCGGTCCAGTTGCCGGTTGATGCGGCGGTGGTGTGCGGATTGATTCTGCACGAACTGGTCAGCAACGCCATCCACCACGCTTTCCCCGATGACCGCAGCGGCACTTTGCTGGTCGAGCTGAAATATGAGCGCGCGACGGACCGGATCACCCTGCTGGTGCGCGACAATGGCGTGGGCTTGCCGGCGGATCTGGACTGGCAGCAAAGCCCGTCGCTGGGACTGCATTTGGTCCAGCTCTTGGCCGGCCAACTGCACGGCACGCTGGAAGCCGGCACCGGTCCCGGAACGGAATTCCGACTGACTTTTTCCACTCCCGAGAAACAGGCATGAACAAGCCGGCCATCTTAATTGTTGAAGACGAGGCCATTGTCGCCGCCGATCTCGCCAATAAAATCAAACGCCTGGGTTACGAGGTCGCCGGCACGGTCGCATCGGCCAATGCCGCCATCGCGCAGGTTATGCAGGAGCGGCCGGCGCTGGTGTTGTTGGACGCGCATTTAACATCCGGGGCGCTGGATAGCGCAGCGGGCGCCGCAGTGATTCGGGAAGAGATGCAGGTGCCGGTGGTGTTACTGACGGCGCAGTCCGATGCCGGCCCGCTGGAGCGGGCGCGGGAGACCGGGCCGTTCGCGTATGTTGCGAAGCCGGTCGATCTGCGGGAGCTGCACGTCCAAATTGAGCTGGCGTTGTACAAGCAGGACGCCGACCAGCGCTTGCGCGAGAGTGAGGCGCGGCTGGTGGGCATCGTCGGTTCGGCGATGGACGCGATCATTTCGGTGGACGAGGCGCAGCGCATTGTGCTGTTTAATGCGGCCGCCGAGTCGATGTTTGGCGTGACCGCCGCCGCGATGTTCGGCCAGACCTTGGAGCGCTTAGTCCCGGAGCGGCTGCGCCACACGCATGCGGCTAAGTTGCGCCAGTTCGCCACGACGGACACGGCCACGCGTCCGGCCGGCGCGATTCTGGAACAGACGGCCCGGCGCGCCAATGGCGAGGAATTTCTATTTGAGGCGTCGATTTCCTATATAGCGACTGCGGGCGGCAAGTTTTCCACCATCATCATGCGCGATATTACGTGGCGCAAGCGGGTGGAAAAGGAATTGAAACAGCTCAATGTGACGCTCGAAGAGCGCGTGACCGAGCGCACGGCGGCGTTGCAGGAATCTGAGGCGCGCTTCCGGCAGATGGCGGAGCACGTGCAGGAAATGGTGTGGCTGACCAATGCCGATGCGACCGAAATTCTTTATGTCAGCCCGGCTTTTGAAACAATCTGGGGGCAGTCCTGTCAGAGTTTGTATAAAAACCCGCGCCTTTGGATTGAGATGGTGCATCCAGCCGACCGCGTACTGGTGCAGCAGGCCACTGAGACCCAGCGTAGCATCGGCAATGCGTGGCAGGCGGAGTACCGGGTCGTGCGGCCGGATGGTTCACTGCGGTGGGTGGCTGATCAGGGCCAGGTGATTCGGGACGCGGCCGGCCAAGTCTACCGGATGGCGGGCATCGCCCGGGACATCACGGAGCGCAAGGCGGCGGAAGAAGTCCAAGCCCGGCTGGCCGCCATTGTCGAGTCGTCCACGGACGCCATCACCGCGATGGATTTGAATGGCGTGATTACCGACTGGACCCAAAGCGCGGAGCGGCTCTATGGCTACACGGCCGCAGAAGCGGTGGGACGACCGGTCAGCCTGATTATTCCGTCGGACCATACGCACGACATTCCGCTATTTCTCGAGCACTTGAAAGCGGGCCGCGGCATTGCCGCCCATGAAACCATGCGGATGCGCAAGGACGGGCACCGGTTCCACGCGTCCCTGTCAATCGCGCCGGTGCGGAACACGGCGGGCCGGGTGGTCGGTTCGGCCGCCATCACCCGCGATATGTCGGAGCGCCGGCGGCTCGAAGGGGAAATCCAACGCATCAGCGAAACCGAGAAACAGCAGCTGGGCCGGGACCTGCACGATGGGTTGACCCAGCAGTTGACCGGGGTGCGCTACCTCGCCAGCATATTGAAGGACACCTTGAGTAAGCAAGCGTCGCCGGAAGCCGACGCCGCCGCGCAAATCGTGCACGAGCTGACCACCGCCACCCGACAGGCGCGCGACTTGGTGCACGGATTGGTGCCGGTCGTGTTGCACAGCGGCGACTTCGTGCCGGCACTGCAGGGAATCGCGGCCAGCGTCAATAATTTGTACAAGATTTCGTGCCGGGTCGTCGCGCCGCAGGAAATTCACTTGGCGGATGCGGATGCCGCCCGCCAGCTGTACCGGATTGCTCAGGAAGCAATCAATAACGCCGCCAAGCACAGCCAAGGGAAACGCATCACGGTCCGGCTGGTGACCCAGCGGGGCCGGATCATCCTGACGGTGCGCGATAACGGCGTGGGGTTGCCCGCGAATCATGCCGCCAGCACCGGGCTGGGGTTGCGCATTCTGAAGTACCGGGCCAACCTTTTGCATGCGAATTTAACGATTGCCCGCGCGCCCCGTGGCGGCACGGTAGTGAAGTGTGAGTTTGCCAGTCCAATCGCCAACAACGAGTCGAAGAAAAAATCATGAAAGCATTAAAACAGTCGCCGGTCAGCAAGCGGACAATCGTAATCGTGGATGATCATCCGCTGGTGCGCGAAGGTTTGCGCCGCACCATTGACAGCCAGGCGGATCTGGTGGTCGTCGGCGAAGCCAGCAACGGCAAAGACGCGGTGGGCGTTGTGAAAAAGTGCCAGCCAGATTTGGTGTTGGTGGACCTCTCCATGCCGGGGCGGGACGGGATTGACCTGACTAAGCAGCTGTGGACGGAATGTCCGAAGTTGCCGATCTTGGTGGTCTCGATGCACGACGAATCGGTGTATGCCGAACGGTCGTTACGCGCCGGCGCGCGCGGTTACGTGATGAAAAGCGAGTTGCCGGAAACTCTCTTGAGCGCCATTCGGCGGATTCTCGCCGGTGAGGTGGCGGTCAGCAATTCGATCGTCACTCAAATGACCAGCAAGATGAGCCGCGGCAACAGCTTGTCCCCAATGGATCTGCTCAGTGATCGCGAGCTGGAAATTTTCCGCCTATTCGGTGAAGGCAATCCGCGGTCCAAGGTGGCGGGCGACTTGAATCTGAGCGTCAAGACCATCGAGACGCACCGGGCCAATATTTACAACAAACTCGGCCTGCGCGGGGCAGACGACCTGCGCCGGCACGCCGTGCGCTGGGTCCTCGATGCTAACAATGCGCAGCGCGACGAAGCGGCTCAATAAGCGGCGCCGAAAAACCGTTTACGAGGGCAACGCTGGCGCGTGGTCGTGAATAGGCAGTGCAACACGGTGAGGTTATGCCGCGCATTAAGGTGGGAGCGCAGCGATCTAGTTGCACTGCTGAATTCGTAATAACCACGGCCAACGTCCCCTCGCAAAAATTAAGTCGTGTCAGCCTCAGCTCGCTATTTCTGCGAACCACCCGGTTCGCTTTGCCAGAGGTTGACGTTTCGTTCATTGGCTGACCATCGACTACAAATGCCGCCGGCGCAATCGGACCACATCCTGATTCTTTTGTAGGTCAAAAGCCCCACCCCAACCACGCGGTAATGCCGCGTCCGATGCAAGGTCGGACTAGGTCCTAGGAAAAAAACGGATTCGCGTCCGATTGTACGAGGTAATCGGGACGGGTAGGGTATGACCGTTGCCAGTGAGGCGGTCAGAGTAAACACACAATCTCAAAGGGACTAATCGATGCATGGAATTAACAGAACGCGCCGGCAGAATTTCACACGGACGGCGGGAGCATGGTGAGCGCAACTCGGGAAATCGAAGTGCGGGTCCGCATTCCGCACGGCAAAAATGATGCGACGGATGTGCTGGCGCTGTTGGCGGAACACCAACTCCCGACGGTGACTCGGAGTTACACGACCGACAACACCGGGCTCATGCTCTTGCTGACCACCAACCAGCCGGAGGAAGTCCAGCGCGTGGTCCGTGCGGCCGGGTATCGGTGCGACTCACACGCGGTGATTTTGGTTGGGCCGACGTCGGCTCGACCGGGCGCGGCCGCCCGGCTACTGGGAGATCTGAAGCGGCAAGGGGTGAATATTCAGTATTCGTATCTGTCCGCAATCGATCCCGAGCATTGTTATCTGGTCTTCAAAGCTGCGACCGATGAGCAAATGTTGAAAGCGATGGCGGTGGCGAATTGAACCGGCCGACGCCAGCTGGCTTGGAACTAACAGTTAGGAATTTATGAAGATTGCGATGTTTACGTGGGAAGCGTTGCACGGGTGGGCGGTTGGCGGCGTGGCGGCGCATGTGACGGAGTTGGCGGCGGCGCAGCACCGTCAGGGCCACGAGGTGCACGTGTTCACCCGGCCGACCTACGGGACCGGCGGCCTCGCCTGCCACGATGGCGTCTGGTACCACTATTGCCCGCACAAACTGGCCGACAACTTCGTGGACGAGATTCAGGAAATGAACCGGTCGTTTGTTTGGCACTTCCTGCAACACGAGGATGCGCACGGGCATTACGATGTGGTGCACGCGCACGACTGGCTGGCATCCAATGCGATGGTGTGGATCAAGCAAAGCCGGCCCGATCACCGGGCGGTGTTAACCATGCACTCGACCGAGTACGGCCGGTGCGGCAACAATTTCTACGGCGGCGCCTCGGCGCGCATCAGCGACCACGAGCGCCACGGTACCTACTGCGCCGACCGAGTGGTGGCGGTGAGCCACACGCTCAAACGCGAAGTGATGTGGATCTACAACCTCCCCGATGCTAAGTGCTGGCCGATCTATAACGGCGTGCCGTACCGGAAGTTCGACGGCTGGCTCGACCCGAGCGCAATCAAAGCCCGATATGGAATCGGGCCGATGGATCCGACGGTCATGTTTTGCGGCCGGCTGGCGATTCAAAAGGGACCGGATTTGTTGCTGGAGGCCATCCCCGGCTTGTTGCGGCATTATCCGCAGGCGAAGTTCATCATTGCCGGTGAAGGCCATATGCGCAGCGCCTTGGAGCAGCGCGCCCGGCAGCTGAATGTGAACCACGCTATCCGCTGGTTCGGCATGCTGAACAGCCAATTGCACACTGAATTATTCCGCGCCTGCGACGTAGTCTGCGTGCCGAGCCGCAACGAGCCGTTCGGCATCGTGGTGCTGGAGGCGTGGGCCGCCGGCAAGCCGGTTGTCGCGACTAATCACGGCGGTCCCGGCGAGTTTGTCTGGCACGACGTGAACGGACTCAAGATTGATCCGACGGTTGAGTCGGTCGGCTGGGGGCTGGGCACGTTGTTCACCAACTGGGAAAAGGCGCGTTGGATGGGGCGCAACGGGCGCCTCGCCACCGAGACCGCCTTCACTTGGGACAAGATCGCGGACAGCACTCTCGACCTTTACCGGTCATAAATCGGAATGAAACCACCAACCAAAACAGGAGCAGTCGCAATGAAAAAACTGATCGCCAGTAAGAAAACCAGCCAAGCCACCGAGGAATCTGCGAGCTGGGACAACCCGCTTACCGAATTTAAAATCAACCTAGCCAGTGCGCAAATGGTCGCAGTTGCCGGCACATTCAACGGGTGGGATCCAAGTCGGACGCCGCTGCGCAATGCCGGTGGTGGCGTCTGGCGCGTCTTTCTGGCACTCAAGCCGGGTAAGCACAAGTACCGCTATGTCGTGGATGGGAAATGGCAGGAGGATCCGGCCGCCAAGGAGTTTGCGACCAATCCGTTTGGCGGGCATGATTCGGTGCTGACGGTTGCCGTCGCAACGCGCCGGGAAGGGCCGATAGAGCTGGCGGCCTAAGGCATTGATTTCCTTAAATCGGCCCATGAAACGCTTATCGGCATCTGTCGCGACTGCTTTGCCGCCATCGCGGGTGTCACCGGCGACGGCATCGGCAATCAGTCTCCTGACCAAGGAAGACTTGGACCGGTTTGCCGCCGGCGTACATTCGAGTTTGTACACCAAGCTTGGCGCGCACCCGGTCAGCTTGCACGGCGTGACGGGCGTGTGCTTCGCGGTCTGGGCGCCGCAGGCGACGGAAGTGTCGGTCGTCGGCGATTTCAACCGGTGGATGACTGGCGCCCATTGTTTGCAACGCTGGCGCGATTCAGGAGTTTGGGAAGCTTTCGTGCCGGACGTGGCGTGCGGCGCGAACTACAAGTTTCGTCTCACGACGGCGGCCGGCAACGTCGTGGAAAAATCCGATCCGTTTGCGTTTCACACCGAGGTGCCGTCGCGGACCGCGTCGGTGGTGTGGGATTTGGATTACAAGTGGGGCGATGCGGCTTGGCTGAAACAGCGGCGCCGGCGCGATTGGCGGGTGGAACCGGTGTCAATCTACGAGGTGCACATCGGTTCATGGATGCGCGTGCCGGAGGAAAATAATCGCTGGCTGACTTACCGGGAACTGGCGGAGCCATTGGCCGCGTATGTTCGGCAACAGGGGTTCACCCATGTGGAATTTCTACCGCTGGCTGAACATCCATTTTACGGTTCGTGGGGCTACCAGCCGACGGGTTTTTTTGCGCCGACCAGCCGGTATGGCACGCCCCAGGATTTTATGTATCTCATCGATTACCTGCACCAGCAGGGCATCGGCGTGATTTTTGACTGGGTGCCGCTGCATTTTCCGTATGACGGGCACGGCCTGGCGAAGTTTGACGGCAGCTGTTTATTTGAGCACGCCGACCCGCGCAACCATCATCATCCGCAGTGGGGCAGCGTGATGTTCGACTACGAACGGCCCGAGGTGCGGAGTTTTCTGTTGAGCAACGCGCTCTATTGGTTGCGCCGGTACCACGTGGATGGTTTGCGGGCCGACGCGGTGTCGTACATGCTGTACCGGGATTATGGCCGCCGCCCGGGGCAGTGGAGCGCGAACCGGCACGGCGGCCGCGAAAATTTGGAGGCGGTGGCCTTGTTGCAATATTTGCACGAGGAGATTGCTGCGGAGTTTCCCGATGTGTTGACCTGTGCGGAGGAAGCGACCGCTTACCCGCAAGTCTCGCACCCGGCGCACGCGGGCGGTCTGGGTTTTACATTCAAGTGGGACATGGGTTGGATGCACGACACCTTGGAGTACATGGGGAAGCCGTTCCATGCGCGACGGGGCCAATTGAACAAGCTGACGTTCCGCCAGCTGTACGCCGGGGCGGAGAACTTCGTGCTGCCGCTGTCGCACGACGAGGTGGTGCATCTCAAATGCTCGTTGTTAAATAAAATGCCCGGCAACCAGTGGGACAAGTTTGCCGGGTTGCGCTTGCTCTACAGCTACATGTACGCCCAGCCCGGCAAGAAACTGCTCTTCATGGGCGGCGAGTTTGGCCAGCACCGCGAGTGGAACCACGACCGCAGTCTCGACTGGCATCTGCTGAATGACCCGGCGCACCGTGGCATCCAGCAATGGGTGCGCGACCTCAACCGGGCGTACACGCGGTTACCGGCCTGGCACGCGGGCGACTGCCAGCCGTCCGGATTTGAATGGATTGATTGCCACGATCACACCAATCAGGTTTTGACTTTTCTGCGCAAAGGCCGTGACGACCAGCAAGCAATCCTTGTGGTCTGCCATTTTTTACCGGGCGTGCTGCACAACTATCGCATCGGCGTTCCGTGGCCGGGGTTGTGGCGCGAACTGCTCAACAGCGACGCCCGCGACTACGGTGGCAGCGGCACTAGTAACAACGGCGGCGCCCAAACCGAGGCGCGCGGTTGCCATGGCCGGCCGCACTCGCTGAATCTCACCGTGCCACCGTTGGGCACGGCATTCTTTGTGTACGAACCGGCAATGGAGGAACCTGCTCATGGCTGAAGTTTATCACGCGCTGGGATTGAACATGCACCAGCCGCTCGGCAATCTGGCCGCGCTACACAATTCGTCGGAACGCTGGGAGGCCAAGCAGATTCTGTGGTGCTACGACCGGCCGACGCGGATGCTCGAGGGCTACGAGGACATTGCCCGCTTGCACATGGATTTTTCCGGCACGCTCTTGAAACAACTCGAAGACCCCGCGATCCGCGAGACGTTTGGCGATGTCGTCAACATCGCCGGCTTTCTCGACCGGTACCGGCGATCTAATATCGAGTTTGTTGGGACCGGTCTGTTTCACCCGGTTTATCCGCTGATCCCGGCGCAGGACTGGGATGCGCAGACTGAGTGGTGGCTTGGCTTGGGCCAGCAGTTGTTGGGGCGCGATCACTTTGCCGGTTTCTGGCCGCCGGAGATGGGGTTCTGCATGGAGATGATTCCGATGCTGGCCCGGCACGGTTACCGGTATGTGATTGTGGATTGCTGGTACATCAAGCCGAAACGCCCGATGCGCTGGGAGGAATTGCGCTACCGGCCGTACATCGCCAGGTATGGCGGCGCGGAGATCGTGGTCATCCCGCGGGATCGGGAACTATCGATCGCGCAACTGGCCGGGTTGGATCCAGGTTGGTTTCAGTACGAGTTGCAGCAGCGCACGAAGAACTGCGATTTCCCAGCATTGGTCACGACGTGGAGCGACGGCGAGAACGGCGGCTGGTTTCGGACGACGTGTTTGGAAAGCGGATTCTGGGGGTTCTTCTATCGGCCGCTGTTGGACCGGTACCGGGCCGGCACGCTCGGATTCACTCCGATTTACATCAGCGAATTCCTGAAAAAATATCCGCCGACCGAGGAAGTCGAAATCCACCGGGGCGCGTGGAACACGGATCACCATTGGGGCGGGGATTTTACGCAGTGGACCGGCTCGCTCGTACAGAAGCGCGGGCTCGACGAAATTCGCAACGCCAGCGCCTACTACCAGCAGGTCAAACGCACCTGCGACCAGCGCCAGCTCAACGGCAACGGCGCGGAGATCCGCCAGCTGATCATGAGCGCGTATGACCGGATCCTGACGGCGGAGACGAGCTGCAATTTCTACTGGGGCAGCCGCTGGGTGCACCGGTCATTCGATGACTTGGAACAGGCGTACTATCTGCTGGATACCGCGATGGAGAAACTGAAATGATTATTTACAATCTCTTTCCATTGTTGGCCGGGCCGTTCGCCAAGTGGGACGAACACTTTGAACGCGCGGCGGCGATGAGCTTTGACTGGGTTTTCGTGAATCCGATCCAGTATCCCGGCTATTCCGGCAGCTTATATTCGATTGCCTACCATTTCCGGTATCACCCCCGGTTGTTGGATTCCGCCAGCAGTCTTACCGAGGAAGAACAGGTCCGCCAGATGGTCGCGCAGGCGCACAAGCGCGGCTTGAAGATGATGATTGATCTGGTGATCAACCACTGCGCCTTTGACGCGCCGCTGACCAAGAAACATCCCGAATGGTTTAAGCACGTGAACGGCCGGCTGGCGCATCCGTCCTGCAAACACGGAGACCAAGTCGTGGAGTGGGGAGATCTCGTGCAGTTTGACCACCGCCATACTCGCGACCGGGAAGGTTTGTACCGGTATTGCCTCCGGATGGTGGACCATTTGCTGGAGCTCGGATTCGACGGTTTTCGCTGCGATGCCGCGTACCAGTTGCCGGGCGATTTTTGGCACCGGCTCATCGCGGAAGTGAAGGCGCGCCAACCGGCGATCGTGTTCGCGGCCGAGACGCTCGGCTGTACCGCCGACCAGACTAAGGAGACCGCGCGGGCGGGCTTCGACTACATTTTCAACAGCGCCAAGTACTGGGATTTCAATGAGCCGTGGTTGATCGAGCAGTACGAATTGACCCGCGAAATCGTGCCCTCAATCGCGTTCCCGGAAAGTCATGACACCGACCGGCTGGCGGCGGAATTGAATGGCAACGTGGCGGCGTTGAAGCAGCGCTATCTGTTTGCGGCGTTGTTTTCTGCCGGCGTGATGATGCCGGTTGGATTCGAGTTCGGATTTCGCAAACGGCTGCACGTGGTCAACAGCCAGCCGACCGACTGGGAGACAACCGATATCGACTTACGGCCGTTCATCACCGCCGTCAACCGCATCAAACGCGAGTACCCGCTATTTCAGGAAGAATGTCCGTTGAGCGTCCTGCCGTGTCACAATTCGAATGTCCTCCTGCTCTGGCAAGCCAGCACGCGCAGCCGGTACGAGTCGCTGCTCATTCTCAACAAGGACATCCACAATCATCAAGATTTCACGACGGATCATTTCCGGCACTATCTGCAGGCCGGCGCGCCGTTGCACGATGTCTCGCCGGAGTATCAGTTGGAATATATTCATGAACCCTTTCACTACGCACTGCGCCCTGGTCAGGGCATTGTGCTGGTGACAACCCGCGATGGAGGTCGCTTATGAAACTCGCCCCGATTCCAGAACTCATTGATGGTCTGCCCAATATTTCTGGCTGGGAAAAACAAGTCGCCGCAGTCACGGCCGACCGCACGCCGGTCTACCTGCCGCGCACGCCGTTGCGACTGGACCAAGTGCAGTCAGCGTTTGCAGTCGCGCTGCATATGCATCAGCCAATCATCCTCGCCGATCACGATCTCGGCACGGCGCCGCTGATTGGGAATTTGCAATCCATGATTGAGAATCAGCACGTCCACGGTAATCACGACGCGCCGGTATTCGCCTGGTGCTACACGCGCACTGCCGATTTCATCCGCGAACTCGTCGATGCCGGTAAGCAGCCGCGCGTCATGCTCGATTACTCCGGCGAACTGCTCTTCGGCCTGCGGCAGATGGGCCGGCACGACATTCTCGACAACCTTAAAAGCGTCACGACCAACGACCGGTATTGGCCGCATGTCGAATGGCTCGGCACCATGTGGGGGCACGCGGTCGTACCTTCGACGCCCATCCCCGATCTCCGGTTGCACATCGGCGCTTGGCAGCATCATTTCGCGGCGCTGTTCGGCTGGGAAGCGCTGGCGCGGGTGCGCGGATTCTCGCCGCCCGAAATGCATTTGCCCAACCATCCGGATACCGCCTATGAGTACGTCAAGGCACTGAAAGATGCCGGCTACATCTGGCTGCTCGTTCAGGAACATACCGTCGAAGAAATCGACGGCAGCGGCTTGCGTGAACGTTATCTTCCGCGCCGGTTAATCACCCGTAACAGTCAGGGCGAAGAGGTGTCGATTCTCGCGCTGATCAAGACGCAAGGGTCGGACACGAAATTAATCGGCCACATGCAACCGTTTCACGAGGCGAAAGGGATGCACCCGCGCGAGCTGGCCGGCAAGCGTGTGCCGCCGTGCGCCACGCAAATCAGCGACGGCGAAAACGGGGGCGTGATGATGAACGAATTTCCGAGTCACTTCCAACAAACCTGGTGGCAGACCGGCACGAACGGTGTTGTCGGGATCAACGGCACGGAATATCTCGAGCTGCTGGCCGCTGCCGGCTTGAAGGAGGAAGATTTCCAGCCGGTTCAGCCATTGCACCAGCACAAACTCTGGCAGCATCTCGGCGCCAAGCCGACCCCGGCAACAGTCGCCGCAGCGATTACGGAATTGCGCGCCCACGACCACCGGTTCCAGATGGAAGGCGCATCGTGGACGAGCGATCTGAGTTGGGTGAAAGGGTACGAGAACGTACTCGATCCGATGAACCAGCTCAGCGTGGCGTTTCATCAGAAGCTCGATAAACCAGAGATTGACCGGCAGCAGCACGCGTACCGGAGCACGCTGTTGCACCTGCTGGTGAGCCAGACCAGCTGTTACCGGTACTGGGGGCAGGGGCGCTGGACTGATTACGCCCGCGAGATTTGCCGGCGCGGTTTGGATGTCCTAGCGCACGATTTTAAATGAGTGACGATAAATTTGGGATGACAACGAATGCAGGGGCGACTACCAACGATTGCTTATTTCTCGATGGAGATGGCGCTGGAGCCGGACATCCCGACATACAGCGGCGGCCTCGGCATGCTGGCCGGCGACACGTTGCGGGCGGCGGCTGATCGGGGACTTGGGTTGGTTGGTGTGACGCTGATGTACCGGTGCGGGTATTTCCTGCAAACGCTCGATGCGGCCGGCCGGCAGGGTGAGGCGTGCTTGATCTGGCAACCGGAGAAAGGTCTCCAGGAATTACCGGTGCGCGTGACGGTCACACTAGAGGGGCGGACGGTCCAGATTCGGGCGTGGCAATATACGATGCGCGGGAACGACGGGGTCGTGCCGGTGTATCTGCTCGATACGAACTTGCCGGAGAATTCAGAGTGGGACCGGAAGTTGACCGAGAGTCTCTACAGCGGTGACAAGTGGTACCGGCTTGGTCAGGAGATTGTATTGGGCATCGGCGGCGTGCGGATGTTGCGGGCGCTGGGCCACACCAATTTGCGCCGGTTTCACATGAACGAAGGCCACGCGGCGCTCTTGACACTGGAGTTGTTGGCCGAGCACACCAAGGCGGCGGGACGGATCGAGTTCAGTCAGGAAGATGTGGCGGCGGTGCGCGAGTCGTGTGTGTTCACCACGCATACGCCGGTGCCGGCGGGGCATGACCGGTTCCCGCTGGAGATGGTCACCCGCGCACTAGGCCGGGTGGATTTCGCGGCGCACCACGATGTGTTCTGTTGCGAGGGTGAGTTGAACCTGACCTACCTCGCTCTGAATTTGAGCCGGTACGTCAACGGCGTCGCCAAGAAGCACGCGGAAGTCTCGCAGCTCATGTTCGCGCAGTACCGGATCGACGCCATCACCAACGGCGTGCACGCGCCCACATGGGTCGCGCCGGCGTTTCAAGGGCTCTTTGATCAACAGATTCCGGGGTGGCGCGACGACAGTTTCATGCTCCGGTATGCGTTGAACATTCCGCCGGTGGAAATTTGGAAGGCGCACCGGCAAGCCAAGCACGAACTCTTGCAACGCGTGAACGCCGAGACCGGCGCTGGGTTCGAGAGCGACGTGCTGACGGTGGGGTTTGCCCGGCGCGCCGCTGCCTACAAACGCGGCGACCTGTTGTTTCACGATCTCGACCGGCTCAAACACATTGCCGCGACTGCCGGTAAGTTTCAGGTGGTTTATGCCGGTAAGGCGCATCCGCAGGATCAGTCCGGCAAGGATCTTATCCAGCGCATTTTCGCAGCGCGCGACGCTTTGCGCGACCATGTGCGGGTGGTGTACCTCGCGAATTACGATTGGGAATTGGGCCGGTTGATGACGGCCGGTTCTGATATCTGGTTGAACACACCGCAGCCGCCGTTGGAGGCGTCCGGCACCAGCGGGATGAAGGCCGCGCTCAACGGCGTGCCGAGCCTGAGTGTTCTCGATGGCTGGTGGATCGAGGGCTATATCGAAGGTGTGACCGGTTGGGCGATCGACCATACCGCGCCGGTTATGGGGGACCGGACCCCGCACGATGCGGCGTCATTGTGCGACCAACTGGAGCGAGTGATTATCCCGCTCTATTACCGGGATCGCGACCGATTTATCGATGTGATGCGGCACGCCATCGCGCTGAATGGCTCATTCTTCAACGCCCAGCGGATGCTGCTGCAGTATGTATTAAAGGCGTATTTCTAATGTTGCGCGACCCAAAAAATCCCAGCCGGCGGAACAATCGCCGGCAGGTTGGTGAATGAACGCTCCTCAACAATCTGCTGAGCCCGAGCCGCGGATGATGATGTGGCGCGGCGACGAAGCCCGGTATCTGCGCTTGTTGGCGTGGATTACCGACTACATTTACACCGTTGCGATTACCAACGGGCAGCCGGTCAAAACCACGCACAGCCCGGCTTGCCTGACCATCACCGGCTACAGCGTCGAGGAATATGCCGCCAATCCGGCGCTGTGGATTGAGATGATTCACCCGGCCGACCGCGACGTGGTGATGTCCCAAGCCGCCACCGCGTTGACCGGGTTGACGCCCACGCCTGTCGAGCATCGGATCATCCGGAAAGACGGCACTCTCCGCTGGCTGCGTAATACTATTGTGACGGAGAAAGACACCGCCGGCTGTGTGGTGGGCTACGATGGTGTCATCACTGACGTCACCGAGCGCAAGCGATTGGAGCGCGGGCTTCAGGAAATCAGCGACCGGGAACAATGCCGGATTGGACAGGAACTGCATGACGGTCTCGCGCAGAATTTGATTGCGGCGGCTTTCGTCGCCAATGCGCTCAAGTTCGATTTGCAAACACGGGCGGTACCGGAAGCCCGGCAAGCCGATGATCTGGCGCAATTGATTGACCAAGCTATTTCCCAAGCCCGGCAGTTTGCGCGTGGGCTGTATCCCGCCCAGTTGGAAAACGGCGATCTGGAGTCGGCGCTACACGATTTGGCCGGGCATGTGAGTGATCTGTACGGCGTGTGTTGCAACTTGCACACGCGGCAGCCGGCGCGCATTGGAGACCGGCTGGCGGCCAGCAATCTCTACCGCATCGCCCAAGAAGCGGTCGCCAACGCCGTCCACCACGGGCAAGCGAAACAAATCGATATCAACCTGACGACTGATGACGGTTCCGTGGTGTTGCAGGTTGCCGACAATGGTACCGGTCTGCCCGAGCCGCTGCCAGTCACACCGGGATTGGGGATTCACATTATGCATTACCGGGCCCAGAGCATCGGCGGCCGGTTGGAAATTCGCCGCCAGCCCCAAGGCGGCACTCTCGTCGCCTGTATTAGGAGATCGTTGCAATGATTAAAAAACAGCCGTCGCCATTCCACCAGCCACGGGTCGCCCAGATTCTGATTGTGGACGACCATCCAATGGTGCGGGAACGACTGGAGGAAGTCATCCGCCGGCACGCCGACCTCCACGTGTGCGGTCAGACTGGCGACGCGACACACGCCCGGCAATTGATTGAGACGGCCAAACCGGATCTGGCGATTGTGGACATTGCATTAAAACAATCGGACGGACTCGATTTGATCAAAGACCTGCGGGTGCAGGCTCCGCAGTTGCTGATTCTCGTGGTTTCCATGTACGAGGAATCGCTGTATGGCGAGCGCGCGTTGCGTGCCGGCGCCCACGGCTACATCAATAAACAGGAAGCCACGCGCAACATCGTGACGGCAATCCGCCGCATCTTGAACGGTGAAACCTACATCAGCGAGCAGCTGGCCCAGACTCTGGCCGCGCGAGTGGTGGGTCGACCGGCAGTCAAACCCACGACCGCGTTGAGCGCGTTGAGCGACCGGGAGCTCCAAGTGTTCACGCTGATTGGCGAAGGCCACACCGTCAGCCATGTGGGCGCCATTCTCCACGTGGCCAACAGCACCGTTGAGACGCACCGCGATCGCATTCGCGAGAAGCTGAATTTGCCGGATGCCAACGCTGTCTTGCGGGCCGCGATTGCCTGGCGACAGACCGCCGCCGCCGCGTAAACACCGCTGGCCGGGCCGGTGCTCGGTGCCATTCACATAGTTGTGTCCCGTTTGTCGGGGACACCAGATTCCTACCGCTCACCCGACAGACAATCACTGCACTCCCGCCTAGAGTTTAGGCGTAGCAAGGAAGGAGCGCAGGATTATGAAAACGGTGCGCTGGTTTCGAATCGGGGTGTTAATGTTGGTGTGTTGGTTGGGCGGCGGTGTCGTGTCAGTCTGGCCGCAAGAGATGGCCGTCCGGTTGGAGCGCGAACGAAAAAATGACGACCAAATGTACCAACTGATGCGGCAAATGTTAGTCGATTTCGGGTATTCAAACAAGGTCGCCGCGTTAGGCACAATGTGGCAAAAAACCTCCACACCGCAGCAGTGGGCGGAGGCCAAACGCGTCAAACAGGCGGAGCCGGATCGCGTTCCAGTCGAAACGGAACGGATTCTCGCCCGCCTGCCGTTGCGACCTACGGTGGGCTTCAGTCAGTTCTTCACCGACGTGTGCGCGCAAGGCCAAGACCTGCGCGAGATTGTGCGCGTGCTGGTGGCGTGGACCGCCCGTGGTGGGCAGGCCGAACTGCAGGCGCGGGGCGACTGGACGATGCACTTTATCTATGGCGCGGCCTGTGAACTCAACCTCGGTTTGGGTTACTTCGCGGCGGTGATGAAAGAACATCTCGATCAGCAACGCGGTGGCCCATTCGATTTCGGCGATATGGCCGCGAGCATGGCCGGGGCAGAGTGGGTGCATCAGGTCGAACGCAATCCGCAATGGCTTGCGGAATGGCAAACCGGCCGGCGGACGCTGGCCAACAACCTGCCGGCCCTGCGCTACGGCACGGGCGTTTACTCAATGCAGATTGCTGAGCGCGTGCACGCCGATATTCTGGTCGCGTACGGCATCCGCAG
Source organism: Verrucomicrobiota bacterium (assembly GCA_037146675.1). Classification (GTDB taxonomy): domain Bacteria; phylum Verrucomicrobiota; class Verrucomicrobiia; order Palsa-1439; family Palsa-1439; genus CAINDI01. The sequence continues at coordinate 35,914 of JBAWWR010000002.1, forward strand.
TGGAACGCCGCAGACAGAGCGAGTTTTGGAGACCGCCTTGCGGCACCAATGATTATCAGGGTGGCGCAATTTCCCGTGACCGGTTCAATGGTTTTTCGGGTGCGGGTACTTGCTAAATCCGCGAAATGGTGCAGTTTAACCGCAGGTCGAGAATTTTAGATTTGGAGTGCTAGGCCGTGCGGTTGCAAACGCCAAACGAGCAATCAGTGAGCGCGAAAGGTTCGCCCGCCACTGTGGTGGCTAACGAACAGCAGAGCGTTGCTGATAGATTTCACAGCTTGCTGGAGTCGGCGCCGGACGCGATGGTGATTGTCGATCAGCAAGGGCGGATGATGTTGGTCAATGCACAGACAGAACAGTTGTTCGGCTACGGCCGCGCCGAACTGCTTGGGCAGCCGGTTGAGATGCTCCTCCCGGAGCGTTTCCACGCCGGTCATCCCGCCCGGCGCGCAGCGTACTACGCTAATCCGGGGACGCGGCCGATGGGTGGCAAGGGTGAGTTTTTTGCGCGGCGCAAAGACGGCTCTGAGTTGCCGGTGGATATCAGTCTCAGCCCGTTGCGCACGGCGGAAGGCTTGCTGGTGATTAGCGCAATTCGCGACGCGACTGAACGTAAGCGCGTCGAGCGGGCGCTTCGGCACGCCAAGGACGACGCCGATGCGGCCAATAAAGAGCTGGAGGCCTTTTGCTATTCAGTCGCGCACGATCTCCGAGCGCCGCTCCGGGCCGCCGATGGATTTAGTCGGATTCTACTCGATAACCAGAGCGCCAAGCTCGATGCGGTGGACCGGGATTATTTGCAACGGATTCGCAACGCCAGCCAGCAAATGGGCCGGCTGATTGACGACCTCCTGAAACTCTCGCGCACCACGCGCGGGGAACTCGTCCGGGAAGAGACCAATCTCAGCCAGTTGGCGCGCGCGATTGTGACCGGGTTGCAGGAGTTGCAGCCGGACCGCGTCGTCGACTGGCGCATCGCGGATGGCCTGACCGCCAAAGTCGATCCGCGCCTCTTGCGCGTGGCGCTGGAAAACCTGTTCAGCAACGCGTGGAAGTTCACCGCCAAACACCCGCGCGCCGGCATCGAATTTGGCGCGGTACAGCAAAACAACGAGCGCGTCTTTTATGTGCGGGACGACGGGGCTGGGTTTGATATGACCTATATCAAAAAAATGTTTGGCGCCTTCCAGCGGTTTCATTCGCCCCGCGAGTTCGAAGGGACCGGCATCGGGCTGGCGACTGTCCAGCGCATCATTCGCCGGCACGGTGGGCGCATCTGGGCGGAAGGCGCGGTCGAGGCCGGGGCGACGTTTTATTTCACGCTGGCTGGAGAACCGGGGCCATGAGTGCAATTCATTGGAGGAAGAATTATGAATAAGCCAATCCGTGTTTTAATCGTGGAGGACTCCGAGGACGATACGCTGCTGTTGCTCCACGAATTGCGCCGGGCCGGTTACGATCCCATCTACCGGCGGGTGGAGACGGCCGGTGACATGGTTGCCGCGTTGGAGCACGAGCCGTGGGACATTGTCACTGCGGACCATACGATGCCGCATTTCAATTCCACCGAAGCGTTGCAGATTCTCCAGAAATGGAATCGCGACATCCCGTTCATCGTCGTCTCCGGGACCATTGGCGAAGACGCGGCCGTGGCGGCGATGAAGGCCGGCGCGCAAGATTACCTGATCAAAGGCAACCTGGCGCGGTTCGTGCCGGCAGTCGAACGCGAAATCGTCGACGCGGGGCATCGCCGGCGGCAGCGCGAGCTCGAATGGAAGTTGCTCGCCCAACACGAACAGCTGCACATCGCCCGTGAAATCCAGCAGCGTTTGTTTCCGCCGTCTGAGCTGCGGCTGGAGAACTTTGAAATCGCCGGCATGTCGATCCCGGCTGATGAGACCGGCGGCGATTACTTCGATTACATCCCGATGCCGGAAAAACATCACGGCGTCGTCATTGGCGACATTACCGGGCACGGCCTTGGGGCGGCGCTCTTGATGGCCGAGGTGCACGTCTGTTTCCGGACGCTGGCGGAGCACTGCATCGATGCCAGTGAGATTTTTCAGCGCGCTAACCAACTGACGAAAGAGGATTTCGGCAACTATCGTTTTCTGACGGTCTTGTTCGCGTGCCTGCATCCGCCGACGCGGTCACTGGTTTACCTCAACGCCGGGCATCCGACCGGCTACGTGTTGAACCGGGACGGCACTGTCCGCGTCGAGTTGAAAAGCTCCGATATGCCCTTGGGTGTCCATCCGCTCGCGAACTTCGCACCGACCCGGTCCGTGCAGTTGAAAACGGACGATGTGGTGGTGTTGTTGACGGATGGCGTCCTGAGCGCCTTCGTCACGCCGGACGATCCAACCGGGGACCGGCAGGCGCTCTCCATTGTGCGCCGGCATCGCGACCAATCGGCGATCCAGATCGTGGAGGAGCTCTGCGGCAGCGCGCACGCGGCCGACACCTCCAGCGTCGAGGAGCAGGACGACATCACGGCGGTGGTGCTCAAGGTCAAAGCGGCGGCCTGAGCCGGCCGCGCCGTATCCGTGTTTCGACCTACAAGATTATCAGGGTGCAGTCCGATTGTGTTTGGTTTGGTTCGGCCTATGTTACCGGTAGATGAATGCAACCCGGAACATAGCCCCGCGAGTGGGCAGTGATGGTTCGGCGATTCCGTGGTTGAGCCGGGCGGGTGGCCGCAACACGAACGGTCGGCGTTGGCTGCGGGCCGGCACCGGTCACGGGTTGGAGGTCGAATCTGAACCGGGTCAGGGCCACTGCTGGCCGCAGTTACCCACAGGCGAGGTGTTATGAACAACGATTGCATTCTCTACGCAGAAGACGATCCCAACGACGCGTTCTTTCTTCAGCACGCGTTCGATGAAGTGGGTATCCACAACCCACTGCAGATCGTCAAGGATGGGCAAGAGGCGATTGATTACCTCGCAGGGGTGGGGTTGTTTACCGACCGGCGCCGGTATCCGCCGCCTTGCCTCATCCTGCTCGATTTGAAGATGCCGCGCAAAAGCGGGATCGAAGTGCTGGCGTGGATCCGGGCGCAGCCGGCGATGTGTTGCGTGCCGGTCCTTGTTTTATCGGCCTCCTGCCTCGCGAGCGATTTGGAGAAAGCCAGTCTCCTCGGTGCCAATTCTTACATCATCAAACCCTTCTCGCTTGAGGAACGGGTTGAGTTCGCGCAGGCAATCCGGTCGTTCTGGCTCCACTTCCATTATCGTCCCGACCTCACCACGCTCGGAAAATAAACTGCACCCAACCAGTTCTAAAGAGAGACCACGATGGCGCTGAAAAAACTGTTCCGGATTCTGTTGCAAGTCCAAGTCGTGTTAGCGCTGGTCGTGGTGCTGCTGATTGCCGCTATGTTCGCGAACCAGAGAAGACTCAATCAGAGCCGGGAGCGGCAATTTCAAGCGGATGATCTGGCCGATGAACTGCGGCATAGTTCGGACGATCTCACGCGGATGACGCGCAGCTACGTGGTGACCGGCAATCCGGAATTTGAACGCCAATATTGGGCCGTCTTGGGTATTCGCGACGGCAAGCTCCCGCGCCCGGTGGCGTACGACCAGATTTATTGGGAATTCGTTTCCGCCACCGGACAGAAGCCGTGTCCCGATGGTCCGCCCATTGCGTTCCGCGAGTTGCTGATTAAAAACGGCGTTACCGCCGCGGAGTTTCAAAAACTGGACGAGGCACAGCAATATTCGGATGCGCTCGTGACCACCGAACGGATTGCTATGAACGCGGTCAAAGGACTGTTTGCGGATGCCGCCGGTAACTTCACGGTGCAGAAAGAACCGGACCGCGCGTGGGCGTTGCAGTTGCTGTTTGATGAAGCTTACCACCAAACCAAAGCCAAGATCATGCGGCCGATTGCTGAATTCGATGTCCTGCTTGAGGCGCGGACTGCCGGGGTGGCCGCCCTCTATCGCCAGCGCGCAGTGTATTTACTCAGCGCTGCGAGCGCGCTCATCTGCCTCCTCTTGGCCATCTTCGGATTGTCATTTGTACTCGTCGAGCGCCAGATTGACTGCCGCGAGCGCGCCGAGGAGGCGCGGCGCACAAGTGAGGAGCGGCTCGCTGAGGCCAACGCCACATTGGAGCGCGCTGTCCAGCAGCGCACCGCCACGCTCAATGATCTGGTCAATGATCTGGAACATTTCTCCTACAGCATCGTCCACGAAATGCGCGCGCCGTTGCGTGCGATGCGGGGGTTTGCGGAGTTGGTGCTGGCGCAATTCGGCGCCAATCCGCAGCTGGACCGCGATTACCTGAAACGCATTGTCGATTCGGCCAAGCAGATGGACGACTTGATCAAGGACACGCTCATTTACTCGGGGACGCTGCGCGCCGAAATGCCGCTGGGGCCGGTGGAGCCGGCGGCGCTGCTGCAGGAGATGGTCGCGACGTATCCCAAGTTTCGAGCCGCGGTAGCCGACATCAGTATTGACGGCCCGCTACCACCGGTGCTGGCCAATCGCGCCGGCTTGGCGCGGTGTTTTTCCAACCTGCTTCGCAACGCCATTCAATTCACGCCGGCTGGCGTGCGGCCGCAGGTGCGGATTTCGGCGGAGACGCGCGGTGACTGGGTGCGGCTCTGGATCGCGGACAATGGCATCGGCATCGCGCCGGAGTTTCAGACGCGTATGTTTCAGGTATTCGAGCGCACCAGTCGTGACGCTGCCGGGACCGGGATCGGCTTGGCGTTGGTGCACAAGATAGTCGCGCACATGCACGGGCGGGTCGGCGTGGAAAGTGAACTGGGCCACGGCAGCCGGTTTTGGATTGAATTGCCACCGGCCGCCGCGCCGGCAGCGGCCGGTGGGTAGGATTAAGTCCTAGGTAACTTTCAGACTCGCGTCCGATTGCGCACCTCGCAAGTCAGTGCGATTGTGTTGTGTACCAGTAGGAAGAACACTATGAAAGATAAGCGCGCAACTCAGATTCATCCGATTGAAGAGCAAATTCAGCAACGGGCGTACGAGTTGTACCTGAAACGTGGCTGTCAGCCCGGCAAGGCCATCGACGATTGGCTGCAAGCCGAGTACGAACTGCGGCAGCTGCCCATCGCCAAGCTGGCCGCGCTCAAGCCGGTGAGCTACTCCACCAGTCGCGGCCTGCAAGCGAGCGCCTTGCTCGCGTTGGTGCAAGCCGCCATGCTGGTGTGACCGCCGGCGGTAACGCCCGGTCACTGTTGATTCCCACCTCGTTTACCAGCCGGCACTGATCTTCTGCCGGCTTTCCGCCATCAGACTTTGTTGTATGAAAGTTTCAACGTGTCGTCCGATTGCGCGGTGGCGCCGGCGCTCGTACTGTTCCGGTAATGAGTCAGCGCCGGCTAATTCACAAAGCTGAATCCTGCCACTACTTGTCGGGCGGATATCTGCCGTTAGCGGCGCTGGCTCACTCCGCGAACCAGGAAAGAAATTTGCCATGCAAAACTTGAGCACTCAAACGCAGCCAGTCGGATGCACCGTGCTGGCGATTGATGACGATGCACTGGTGTTGGCGCTGATGCACGCGGTGCTGGGCGCGGCGGGCTTCAACGTCTTGACCGCCCGCAGCGGCGCGCAGGGATTGGAGTTGTTGCGCCGGGCGGCCACCGGAGTGCAGGTGGTGTTACTGGATTATCAGATGCCGGTCAGCAACGGCGCGGAGTTGTTGCCGGCGGTGCGCCGCTTGGCACCGGCGGCGAAGGTGCTGGGCGTTTCGGGTACCAATCTCGACCAGCTCGCGCCGGCGTATCGCACGGGCGTGGATCAACTGCTGAGCAAACCGTTCACCAATGCCAAGCTGGTGGCCGCAGTGTCGGCGCTGTTGCCGGTAAACACGGCGGCAGTCCGTCCCGCACTAGGACTTTTTACCTAGGTATAAAACAGACCGTAGTCCGATTGCGCCACTGCCGGCAATCAAGCATATGTAGCTCAGTAGACGCTGTACCGTTCTTTCTGAGCCATTCGTGAGGGGGATGCTGGGCGTGGTTGTGGGTTTGTAAGGTAACAAAGACTGTTACGCTCCAGCCTGATGGCGTAGCAGCACCCCATAGTTGTTGCACTTGCGGGTTCGCTGCCGCGCTGCAGCGTCCCCCTCGCGAATGGCTGAGTGATAAGTAACCGGCCGGCAGAAAAGCGAGGAAACTATGAAACATCTTAAACAGCATGCACTGACCCTTGGTGATGCGATTGCAACTGTTGCGCGGTATGCGCGTGACGATCACGAAGTTGCTGTGGTGGTGGCTGATTTCATCCGGCGGGGAATTATTCGGTTCCCGATCCGCCGGCACCACAACGCGCACCACAATATCACACGCCGAGCCGCCTGAAGCACGCGCCGTCCGCCGCCGTGGCCGTCAGACCTGAGCGCTAGGTTGAGCGCAGCAGTTGGAATGTAAATCTGTCACGACTCCCACCGTTAGCCGAACCCGCCCGAATCCCGTCCGCAACAGCACCGCCAGCGTGTGCCGGCGGCGCTTTGTTTTTGTGCCAGTCGGTTAGTTGTAGGGACTGAGTATTACGGACAGTGAGACGAGCGTCTGAAGAAAGAATGAGAACCAAGCCCGATGGTTTATCGCGGCAGCGTGGCGTATTGGAAACAGCACGGGGCAATGAGTGAGCGCGGGCTCCGTAAATCGCAGTGCTGACAGTCGAACAACCTAAGGAAACGCGAGCCGGTGACTGGTTTTGGGAAGGCACCGGAATGGCGGCAGCGTGTCGGAATTCGGCGGAGAAATTTTTAGGTCGTACAGCCTAGGCAACCAAAGCAACGAGATGGCACAGGAAAAAACACGATTTAGAAATTACCTGGCGGGAGTGAGTACCGGGCAGATGCGGATGGTCGTGCAGGCGGTGATCGGGCTCTGGCTGGTGCCGTTCACGCTGCGGTACCTCGACCGGGAACAATATGCGATCTTCAGTCTGTCGTTGAGTGTGTTGACGTGGCTGGGGTTGCTGGACTTGGGGATCACGGCAGGCCTCCGCGTGCAGGCGGCGCGGTTGACCGGGGCTCCGGACAAGGGTGACTTGAACCGGCTGGCCAGTAGCGCGTTTTTTGCGCAGTGCGCCGTCGTGCTGGCGGTCGTGGTGGTGGGCAGTCTGATTGGCGTGGGGTCCGCGCATTTCTTTGCAATCCGCCCAGAGTTGCGGCAGGAGGCGCTGGGGGTGTTCCTGCTGACGGTACTCGGCGCGGCGATGTCAGTCGGCACGCAAACTTTTTCGGCGTTATTGATCGCGCATCAGCAGGTCCACGTGGACAATCTGATCGGTCTGTTGCTGGTGGTGATTCGGACGGTGCTGACGGTGGTGCTGTTGCAATTTGGCTGGGGGCTGTATTCGTTGGCGGTGGCGCACGTCGCGGCCCGTGGCGTGACGGCGATCTTGGCAGTGGTGCGGACTTACCGGGTGATTCCCGGATTGCGGATCCGGTATGGACTGGCCTCGTGGGAGGCGTTGAAGAGTTCGGTGGATCTGGGGGTCTGGTTCACGCTGGGCGGGGTGGCGGGAATCGTCATCAGCTCACTCGATAGCATCGTGACGGCTACGGTGGTGTCGGTTGAGATGGTCACGACGCTGGCGTTGACGAGCCGGATGTACGAGCTGGTTGGCGGGCTGGTGTCGGTGGTTACTGATACCGCGCGACCGATGCTGGGGCAGATGCTCGGGCAAAACAAGTTGGAGGAGGCGCTCAAGGTCTATCGCCGGCTGTTTGCGATGTCCACGGCTTTGGCGGTGGTGTTTGGGATGGCGGTGTGGGCCGGTAACTGCGCGTTTGTCAGCCGCTGGGTGGGGACTGTGAATTACGGCGGCCTGACGGTGGATCTCGTGCTGGCGTTAAACCTGATTCTGCATATGTGGGTCCTGCCCAGCCGCGCGGTGCTGTCGGCCAACTTGGAATTGCGCCAGCAAACTCTGACCCGCCTGTTGGAAGGTGCGCTCAACCTCGGGTTGTCAGTCCTATTCGGAATGTGGTTTGGACTGATTGGCGTGCTGGTGGCCACATTGCTCGCCGGGTTGCTTTCTTCGATGTGGTATCTGCCGTACCTGACCGCCAGGATGTTTAAGCGGCCATTTTTAAAATTCGTCTGGGAAGATGCGGCGCCGATTGTGCAGTTGCTTGTGCTGTTGTTTCCCGTGGCGTTGCTGGCGCGCGTCTTGGCGCAGGGCCTGACCGGCTATGTCGGCGCATTCGTCGGCGGCACGTTGACCGGCGGTGTCGGCGTGGTGCTGCTGTGGTTTGTCGTCTGTGATGAATCGCTGCGCGCCCGGTATTCACCCCGTTGGTTGTACGAACAAAAAATCGTGCCGGGCTTTCGCAGTTTGATCGCCAACCTGAACTATTGCGGAGATCGATGAATTTTTTGACACGATCAACAAGGCTGGCGTGCGCCGGCAATATTACGACCACAGTGTCGCCGCTGATCAAGCACACGGTCCGCGTGAACGAAATGCTGCGGCTGATGGAAGACCGGCCCGCGCAGATTTCGATTTTGACGATCTTCGAACCTGACGGTTGTTGTGCGGGCGTGTTGCGGCTCCACGACATCTACCACCCAATCAGCAACGTCTGAAGAAGGAGAACTATGCAATCATTGATCACCGGCGGGGCGGGATTCATCGGCTCACACATCGCCCGGCATTGCCTGGCGCTGGGGCATCAGGTCGTCGTGCTCGACGATCTTAGTGGCGGATTCCGCGACAACGTGCCGGACGGAGTGGCGTTTGTCCACGGATCAATCACCGATCCAGAATTGATCACGGGGCTGTTCAATGAACACCGGTTTGACAACGTCTATCATCTAGCCGCGTGTTCCGCCGAAGGTTTGTCCCACTTCATTCGGCGGTTCAACTACATGAACAATTTGATCGGCAGCGTCAACTTGATCAACGCATCGGTACTCCACGGCGTGAAGCGGTTTGTCTTCACCTCCTCGATCGCCGTGTACGGCGCGGGCCAGCTACCGATGGATGAGACCATGCCGCCGCAACCTGAGGACCCGTACGGTATCAGTCAGTACGCGGTTGAGCTGGATTTGCGCGCGGCACACGAGATGTTCGGGTTGGACTACATCATCTTCCGCCCACACAACGTGTACGGCGAACACCAGAACATCGGCGACCGGTACCGGAACGTCATCGGAATTTTCATGAACCAAATCATGCGCGGCGAGCCGATGACTATTTTTGGCGACGGCAGCCAGACGCGGGCGTTTAGTCACATTGACGATGTCGCGCCCCAAATCGCGCGCAGCGTCACGGTGCCGGCCGCCACCAATCAGGTCATCAATATCGGTGCCGACACGCCGCACAGCATCAGCGCGCTGACGCGTGAGGTTGCCACGGCTTTCGGGGTGCCGATCAAGGTTCAGCATCTCGCTCCGCACCACGAAGTCCAGCACGCCTACGCCAGTCACGAAAAAGCTGTGCGGATTTTTGGCGCTGATGACCGGGTCAGTCTCGAAGATGGCGTCGCGCGCATGGCGAAATGGGCCCGGCGAATCGGCCCGCGCCAAAGCTCCGCTTTCAAGTTGATCGAAATTGCCGAGAACATCCCAACCAGTTGGCGGCTCGCAGCATGATTGCCCAATCTTTCCGGCGTCGTCACATCGCCATTTGCATCGCCTTTGGGCCGGAAGTGCGGGCGTTCATTCATTCCGGTTTCGCACGCCGGCTGGCCGAACGTTATGATGTGACAGTCTTGGCCTACCGGCCCGACTCGGCAGCTTTGACCGGATTGGACGAGGTCAAGGTGGTGCCGATGCCGCGGGTCAGCGAACCGTATGGCTTGGCGGCATATCGGTCGTGGTCCAATTGCGCGCAATCCGAAATGTTGCGCCGGCAGGGCGGCGGTGTCTGGGCGCACTGGTTGCGCAGCGAGCCGGCGTCACGCAAGGCGCGCGTACTCCGGGCGGTTCCGGGCGGACTGCGTGTCCTGACGCCTGCGGTGCGGCGACTGGAACGCCAGCTGGGCCGGCAGTTCGGCACCCAACCGGTGTGGCAGCAACTATTCACGGAGTTGGGAATCGATGCGGTCATCGCCGGCAGCGGTTTCCATCCACGCATTCTACCGGCGTTACAGACGGCAACGAATCGCGGGCTGGTGACGATCTTGGCGTTTAACTCTTGGAAGGATATTTACAGCGCGCCCAATTTCGCTGTCGTTCCCAGCCGGGTGGTCGTCTGGAGTCAGCGGGCGGCGAACGATCTATTGGCGATGAACCCGCATGTGTCGAGCCATCGCGTGGTTGTGATCGACTCATTGCATCTCGAACCATTTGTGCGGCCGGGGACGATTCCCGATCGCCAAGAATTCTGCGCGCGCGTCGGACTAGATCCGGCGCGGCCGTTCCTCTGTTACACCGCCGCTGCGCCCACTGCCGTGCGGCACGAGGAGCGGATTCTCGCGTTCCTGCTGAGTGCCACTCGCAATGGTCGGATACCGGCGCGCCCACAAGTGCTGGTGCGCCTTAATCCGATGGACAACGGTCGGCGCTTTGCCGCGCTTGCCGGCGAATTTGTAATCCAGAAACCCGCCTGGGAATGGGATGGCACCGCCGACTGGTGCTGCGCCTTGCCGGCCGACATTCCGCAGTGGGTGGCGACGGCCTACCACGCGGCCCTGAACATTTCCATCGCCTCAACAGTCACGCTGGAATTCAAAACTTTGGGCCGGCCGGTGGTGAACGTCTGTTTTGATTTACCGGCGCCGTTGCCGGCCGCGACGTCCAACCGGCGATTCTGGGAAGCCGCTTTTTACGCTGAGATTCGCGAGCGGGGCGATGCCGTCCCGGCGTTCTCACCGGATGAATTGGTCCGCGCGGTCACGCAACAGTTGACCGCCACGCCGACGGGCCATAACGGCGACCAGCCAGTACCGTTGGTGAGTCCGGTGGACAAATTGCTCGCGGTCGTTGCCGAGGTGTTACCGGTATGAAAATTTGCTTTGTCTGTTCTGAATACCCGCCGGTCGTGTGCGGCGGCATCGGGATTGTCACGCAGGTGTTGGCGCGGGCGTTGGTGGCGCAAGGCCACGCGGTCCGCGTTATCGGCGTGAGTGACACCGGTCCCGAGTCCGAGGATGACATGGGCGTGCGCGTCTGGCGGCTGCGGCCCGGGTCCCAGCGTTTCGGCTGGATTCGTGATCGGATCGCGCTGTTCCGCACGGTGGAGCGCTGGGCCTGCGCGGGCGAAATCGACATCGTTGAGGTGGCCGACTGGGGTGGTGCGGCCGCGTTCTGGCCACGCTTACCGGTACCGGTGGTGGCGCGGTTGCATGGCTCGGCGACCTATTACGCCGCCGAACTTGAGCAACGCCTGAAGCGCCGATTGTTCTGGCTGGAATCTCGGTCGCTGCACCGGGCGGATTTTCTCTGTTCCGTCAGCCGGCACACGGCCGAGCGGACCAAATCGCTTTTTAATTTACGTTCTGGCGCTGCCGTTCTCTACAACCCAGTCACGGTGCCGCCGGCGCCAGCCGTTGTCGACCGCGCGCCGCATCGCGTTGTCTTTACTGGTACGCTCGTGGCTAAGAAAGGCGTCGTGGCGTTGATTCGCGCTTGGCCGAGTGTCGTCGCGGTTTTGCCGGATGCCGAACTGCATCTGTTGGGCAAAGACGGGCGCGCGGAGACTGGCGGTTCGATGCAACAATTTCTACTTGCCCAACTTCCGGCGGCCGTGCGCCCGACCGTTCACTTTTACGGCCACGTTGACCGGGAAGCGGTGCGGGCTGAATTGTGCCGTGCCCGCGTCGGCGTGTTTCCGTCGTACACGGAAACGTTTGGCTTGGCGCCCGTCGAAGCGATGGCGTGCGGTTGTCCGACCATTTACACGTGGCACCCGCCCGGCCCGGAGCTGGTGCGCGATGGCGTTGACGGCTTGTTGATCGACCCCGATCAACCACGCGAAATCGCTGCGGCAATCCTAGCGGTGCTTACCGACGACAAGCTGGCCAGCAATCTTGGGGCGGCCGGCGCGCAGCGCGTCGCTGAAAAGTTTTCGTTACCGGAATTGGTGCGGGCCAATGAGCAATTTTACCAGACGTGCGTGGATAAATTTTACGGTTGTGTCGCCCGGCAGATTTTGCCGGGTTGGCGCAAAGCGGCTGTCAGCTCACCGGTGCTGGCCGATTGCAGTCTTGTGGTGGCAACTTACCGGCGGCCGGAAGCGATTGTGACGTTACTGACCCAATTAGTGAGTGTGGAAGATCCGCCGGGCGAAGTTGTGATCGTGGACGGGACACCGGAACCGGTGGTCGGTGCGGCGGTTGCCGGTTGGGCGCGGCGGCACGACCTGCCGTTTGCGCTGGTTTACGTCCACAGTCCCGCAGGTCTGACCCGTCAGCGCAACGTAGGTGTGGATGCGAGCACCGGCGCGTTCGTGTTTTTCCTCGACGACGATTGTCTACCGCAAGCCGGTTATTTCACGGCGATCCGCCAAGTATTCGCAAGCGACGCGCTGGGCCGGATTGGGGCGGTTGCCGGGACGCCGATTAACGAACTGAACCAACCGCTGGCGTGGCGGTGGCGGATGCGGTTCCGGCTCGGCTTGATTCCGCACGGCGAACCGGGTCGGTATTACCCGATGGCCACATCAGTGCCGCGGGCGTTGGCGCAACCTTTCACGGGGACGCGACCGACGGATGTGTTGCCCGGCGTGGCGTTCGCTTGCCGGCGCGTAGTGTTGGAGCGATGCCGGTTTTCACGATTCTTCGACGGCTACAGTCAAGGTGAGGATTTGGAGATGTCGCGGCGCATCGCACGCGACTGGGAATTGCGGTGGTGCGGCGACGCGCACGTGATTCACCAGCACGCGGCGGGTGGTCGGCCGGCGTCGTTCGCGAAAGGGCGGATGGAGGTGCGCAACCGTTATTTCATCTGGCGCCGGCATACGCCGCAGCCGAGCATGCGTTGCCGGCTGCAGATGTGGGCAGATTTTTTGTTCATTGGTCTCTGCGATATATTGCGCGGCGAGTGGATGCACGGTGTCGGAGTGGCGTGCGGTGCCGGCGAATGCTTGGTCGCACCGCCGCAATATGTCGAACCGCCGGCGCGCCGGGAATATGAGTTTTCACTCAAAAACTTTGTAGTCCGTAAGCCGACTTCACTAGCCGCATGAACGCTGTCCACGATATGGAGTCGTTTTTCCCGCTGGCGGGTGCTGTCCGCCAGACGCAGGAGCAGGCCGTCAGCCAATTTCGACGGCGGGTGGTGGCGCTGGTTTTGATCTGCACACTGCCCACGGCCGTGCTGCTTGCGGCGGGGCGACTCCAGTTGGCCGCCGACTGTTTTTGGGCCGTGTTCTTGGCGATTGTCGGCGCGCTGATCTTGTTTCGCCGGCATGAAACATTACTCAGTTTGATTATTGGTGTGATTCCGTGGCTCAGCTTGCTCCGCGGTAGTGGTTTTATGTTTTACAATGTCAACGCGGTGGTGCTGGCGGTTGGCGCCTTGCATTATCTGGTGCGTGCGCCGCAGGTAGTCGTGGCGACCGGGCGGGGATGTCGGCTAGCTGTTTGTCTGATCGTCGGCGCCGGTATCTATTATGCGCTCAGTTTGGCGCGGACCGGTGATTACGCTCGGAACCTGCGGATGTTTGAGTTTGGATTGGCCGTGTGGTGTGTGTTGCTGGCTGGCCGGAACCGGTTTGTGCTGGGGAGCGGGTTGCTGGGCTTAATCTTTGCGGCGGTCGCGGCCGGTCTTGCTTTGTTGCCACACAACGGTTTGATTGGTCGACTGGGGATCGCAGTAATTGAAGGCAGTGTCGTCGGTAATCCTGTGCAATTGGGCATGGCGCTGGCGCTTGTCTGCCTGGCGATGCTGGTGGACCGGGGACATTGGCTGGCGTGGATCGAGGCGCGTTGGTGGAATGGGTGCTGGCTGGTGATCGCCGCGATTTTATTGGTGCTGACGACTTCGCGCGCGGCGTGGCTGGTGACCAGTTGCGGCTTGCTCCTGACGGCGATGTTCGGTCGCAATCAACGAGTTCGGTCGGTCCTGCTGGCGGGTATGGTGCCGGTTTGCGTGCTGGTAGCGTTGGCCGGTCCATTTGGGACGGGGCTGCGGGACGGCTTGCACAGGACTTTCAGTGAAGAACGCGACATGACAGGGCGCACGAGTGGGCGCTCTGATCAATGGCGGGTTGCCGGACGCGCGGTCACAATGTCGCCATTGCGTCTGCTCTGCGGCTACGGACCAGGTACCGGTCCCACCGTCTACGCCAAAGCCTCTGATGAAGTCGCGGATGTGCGCTATGCGGTGGGTCGCAAAGCCGAGTGGCATTCGCTGTTCCTGCAGGTTCTTGTCGAAACCGGTTTGGTTGGTTTGACTTTTCTGGTGGTTTGGTTGGCGGTGGCGTTTGCGCGGGTAGTGGCTGGGTTGCGGCGGACCGGTCGACTGCTGCCGCTGGTGTGTTTTAGCGGTTATGTGCTGACGATTTTGACGGTTTCAGGAAATGACACCATCGCCGGTACGATGCTGGGCATTGCGCTACTGGGCGCAGGGAGCCGACATGCGCAAGGTTGAAACTATGCTCATCCTCAGCCGCGTTGCGCATTACGAGCACGCGGGCCGGCTCTATGCGTACACGCCGTACGCGCGGGAGATTGACATCTGGGCGGATTTGTTTCCGCGCATCGCGATTGCCGGTACGCTGCGACGGGAACCACCACCGGGCGACTGCTCGGAATTCACTCGCGACAATATTGCCGTCTGGCCGGTCGCCGATCCTGGCAGCCGGCGGCTCGCCCAACTCTGGTCGCTGCCGCGCCAGCTCTGGCAGTTATGCCGGCACATGCTGCGGGCGGACGCGATTCATGTGCGGTGCCCAGCGGATTTGGGATTACTCGGAGTGTTACTGGCGCCGTTGTTTTCGCGGCGGCTCTACGCGAAGTATGCGACGCAATGGACGAGTTTCGCCGGCGAGTCGTGGGTTTGGCGGTTGCAACGTGCCGTGCTGGGCTCGCATTGGTGGCGCGGGCCGGTAACCGTGTACGGCGCGTGGCCCGATCAACCCCGGCACGTTGTGCCGTTTTTCACCTCAGTGTTGACCGACGCACAAGTGGACCGCGCTCGCATCGCAGCCCAGGCGCGAGTGTCTGGCCCCGGGCCATTGCGGTTGTTATTTGTCGGCCGACTGTCGAAATCGAAAAATGTGGATGTGGTGCTCGCCGCGATGGCGGCAACGCAACTCAACGGACAACTCACATGCACCATCGTGGGCGACGGTTCGCAGCGTGCGGCGTTGGAAGCGCAAGCCGCCCGGCTCGGTTGCAACGGTCGCGTGCGCTTTACCGGCGGCGTAAGTTTCGAGCGAGTTCTGGAGTTCTACGAGCAGTCGGACGTTCTGGTGTTGGTTTCGGAATTGGAAGGTTGGCCCAAAGCCATTGCCGAGGGGATGGCGTTCGGGCTCGTTTGCATCGGCGCAAACCGGGGTTTGGTGCCGCAGATGTTGGCCGGCGGACGGGGCTTGGTGGTCGAGCCCGGTGATGTCGCCGGGTTGGCTGGTGCGCTCAGGCATGTGGCAACCCATCGTGAGGAATGTTCGCAGATGGCACAACGCGCCGCGCTCTGGGCGCAACGGTATTCCCTCGAAGGTTTGCGCACGTCGCTTCGCGAATTACTGACTCAACATTGGTCGGAGCGCGAATGAAACCAGCCGTTATCGCTATGACTAAAGCTGAGCTTCAAGCGTTGGAATACACGGTGCCGTACCACTGGTTGACGATGCAGCACAATTGTCTGGCGCGTTACGTGGAGTTGTCCGCCGTCATGGCGCGAATGCTCCGTCAACACGCTCGACCGGGACCGGGGCTGGATATCGGTTGCGGCGACGGACGGTCGACGTTTGAGGTCGCGTGCCTATTGGGTCGCGACTACAAACTCAGCGGGATTGATTACGATGCGCGGGCGATCCATTTCGCGCGCTTGTTTGCACCGGAGATCGAGTTTCGCGTCACCAACGGCGACGGGCTCGGCGCTGCGGCGGCGAGCATGACGTTTCTCTGTTGCCGGGAAGTGCTCGAACACATCGCGCCCGATGCAGTACCGGCGTTCATCGCGGAGCAATATCGCGTGCTGGTGCCGGGCGGCATCGCTGTCGTCGTCGTGCCATCCACGCGGCTGCCGGTGTCGACGAAACATTACCGGCATTTTACTGCGCCGAGCTTGGCGCAATGCTACGGGCAATTCGAATCGGTGGAGCTGATTGGGTTTGGTGACCGGCCCAAGGGTTATCTCGGCGAGAGACTTTACACGTTGATCGATCTCTGCCCGGGCCTGTGGAAAGTCTACCAGAACTGCTGGCGAACCACTGGCGCGGATGTGGGCGACTTGGTGGTCGGGTGTTTTCGCAAGCCGGTAACTTCTACGATTGGTGTGGCGTGAGAACTCACTTATGAATCGAATTGGTGTTTTACAAATTATCGACACGTTGGATGCCGGCGGTTTGGAGCGTGTGGCTGTGAATGTGGCGAATCATTTGCCGGGCGATTGGTACCGGAGCCATCTCTGCACGACGCGGGCGGAGGGAACATTGGCGGAATTGGTGGCGCCGCACGTGCAGCGGTTGCGGTTGACGCGGAGAGGGCGTTTCGACCGGCACGCGCTGCGGCATTTGGCGAAGTACATCCGGGCGCACGACATTCGGATTTTGCACGCGCATGGTAGTTCGTTGTTCATCGCGGCGGCGGCGTGCGGGACGCGGGCGGCGGTGGTGTGGCACGATCATTTTGGGCGGTATGCGACGGAACAACGACCGGCGTGGTTGTATTGGCTGGCAACCCGGCGGGTCGCGGGAGTGATTGCGGTGAACCAGCCGCTGGCGGATTGGTCGCGGCGGCGGTTGCGGGTAGCGGCGGAGCGGGTGTGGTATCTGCCAAATTTCGTTTGCGAGCCGGCGCCGGAACAGGCGGCGGTGGAATTGCCGGGGCGCGCGGGATTGCGGGTGGTTTGCGTGGCGAACTTGCGGCCGGAGAAGGACCATTTGAATTTATTGGAGGCGATGCGGTTAGTGGTGCGCGAAGTGCCGGCGGCGCATTTGTTGTTGGTTGGGCTAGCGGATAATGCGGACTACCGGAGGCGAGTGCTGGAGGCGATGCGGCAGTCGGAGTTAGTGGGGCGGGTGACGTGGTTGGGGGCGCGCCCGGACGTGAGCGCAGTGTTGCGCGGGTCGGATATCGGGGTGTTGAGTTCGGCGTCGGAGGGGTTGCCACTGTCGTTGCTGGAATACGGGATGCATGCATTACCGGCGGTGGCGACACGGGTTGGTCAATGTGCAGAAGTTCTCGACGATGGTCGGGCTGGATTGCTGGTGCCGTCTAGCGCGCCACAAGCACTGGCGGCGGCCCTCGTTGCACTCTTGCGGTCGTCGCTGCAACAACGGCAGCGGTTGGGGCAGGCGTTTCAGCAACGGGTACGGCACAAGTACAGCAGTGAATGCGTAATGCGGGAGTTGTGCGGGATTTACCGGGCGGTATTGCCGGCAAGCGGGTCGCACGTGGAAGCAGTGATGGAATGCGGAGGAGTGGCGTGATGAATGCAAATCCACGCCGGGCGGTTTTGTTGGTGGGGAATTTTCTATCGGGCGATGGCGGGTCGCGCGGCGTTTGCGAGGAATTGGCCGAGCGTTTGGCAATGGCGGGATGGGCGGTGTTGACGGCCTCGAACAAACGGAATTGCCTGTACCGGTTGGCGCACATGGTGCGGACGGTTTATGCGCGCCGGCAGGATTACGATGTGGCCCATGTGGATGTGTACAGCGGTCGGGCGTTTTTCTGGGCCGAAGCGGTCTGCACGAGTTTGCGGCAGGTGGGTAAACCATTTGTGCTGACATTGCATGGCGGACATCTGCCAGAGTTTGCGGAGCGTTGGCCGGCGCGGGTTCGGCATTTATTGCGGTCCGCCAAGGTAGTAACGACGCCGTCACCGTATCTGCAGAAAACTATGCAGGCGTATCGAGCTAATTTGCGGTTGGTGCCGAATGCGATTGATCTGTCGCGGTACCGGTTCCGGCAGCGGGATCATCTGCCGCCGAGTTTGGTTTGGTTGCGGGCCTTTCACGCGATTTACAATCCGATGTTGGGGCCGAAGGTGCTCAAGCTATTGTCGCTGCGATTTCCGACGGTGCGGTTGGTAATGGTCGGGCCGGATAAAGGGGATGGCAGTATCGGACTCACGCAACAGGTGGCCCGGCAGCTCGGCGTGGACAGCAAACTCTGCTTGCCGGGTGGTGTGGCGAAGGCGGCCGTGCCGGCGTGGTTGGAACGCGGCGAGTTTTTCTTGAACACGACGAACGTGGACAACACGCCGGTCAGCGTGCTGGAGGCGATGGCGTGTGGGTTGTGCGTGGTCAGCACCGACGTCGGCGGGTTGCCGCATTTGTTGGAGCACGAACGAGATGCGTTGTTGGTGCCGCCGAATAATGCGGAGGCGATGGCGGCGGCAGTTACCAGACTCCTGACGAACCCGCAGCTGTGCGCGCAGTTGTCGCGCAATGCGCGAGCGAAGGCGG
This sequence comes from Verrucomicrobiota bacterium, assembly GCA_037146675.1. GTDB lineage: Bacteria > Verrucomicrobiota > Verrucomicrobiia > Palsa-1439 > Palsa-1439 > CAINDI01. The sequence continues at coordinate 54,429 of JBAWWR010000002.1, forward strand.
AACGGCATGACTGGTCCATGGTGTTGCCGGAATGGGAGGCGTTGCTCAGCTCAGTCGCTAGCAACGGAAACTAACATCGGACATCCGTTGGAAAAACTTTATCCGCACGTGCCGGTCTGGATGCAGAACGTGGGCATCTCGATGTACGGGTTGATGTACCGGCGCGAACGGCTTGGCGGCGGTTTTGAGCGGCACGTGGCCGGGTTCAACGCGCGCGACAAGTGGAGCGTGGAGCGAATGCGGGATTATGTGGATGGCGAATTGCGGCGGGTGCTGGTACGGGCGTTTGAGCAAGTGCCGTATTACCAGCGGCTTTGGCAGGCGGCCGGTATCACCCGCGCCGAGCTGCAACGGATGACTCAGGCTGACTTGCCGAAGTTGCCGGTGACACCGAAGCGGGATTTGCGGGCGGCACCGGAAGATTTTGTAGCGCGGGATGTTGCTGGGCGGCGTGAGTTGCACCGGTACTACAGCAGTGGCAGCACCGGCACGCCGGTGGTGTCTGTGTGCACGGCAGAAGATCATCGGCGCTACATCGCGGCGCGCGAAGTGCGGTCGTTTGGCTGGGCCGGTTCGAGCGTGCGCCGGCCACGGTCGATGATTGGGGGGCGGTTGGTGGTGCCGCGTGGGGTTGCGCGGCCGCCGTTTTACCGGCGCAACTGGGCGGAACGACAGGTGTATTTCTCCGCGTACCACATTGCGCCGGACCATGTGGCCGATTATGTGGCCGGGTTTCACCGGTACCGGCCGCGGTTGTTGACGGGATATGCGTACTCGCACTACTTGCTGGCGCGGATGATGACGGAGCAGGGAATGGCGCTGGATTATGTGCCGGACGCGGCGGTGTTGGGGAGCGAGAAGTTGACGCCACCAATGAAACGTGTGATCCAGCGCGCGTTTGGCGCACGGGCGTATGAGGAATATGGGGCGGTGGAGAATTGCATGTTGGCCACGGAGTGTGAGCGCGGCCGGTTGCACGTGAGTCCTGATTTTGGAGTGTTGGAATTGGCGGATGAAGCAGGTTTACCGGTGAAGCCGGGTGTTGAGGGACGCGTGCTGTGTACGTCGTTGGTCAGCGAGGCGCAGCCGTTGATCCGGTATGAAGTTGGAGATGCCGGGATTTGGTCGGCGGCAGGGTGTGCTTGCGGGCGGGATCAGTTACCGGTGTTACAGGAAATTGTGGGTCGCCTCGAAGACGTCGTTGTGGCGCCTGATGGCCGGGAGCTGGTGCGCTTTCATTGGGTGTTTGTGGATTTGCCGCACGTGCTGGAGGGACAGGTCGTTCAAGAATCGCTGGATCGGCTCACGTTGAATCTCGTGGTACACCGCGGCTATGGAGCGGCGGAAGAACAGGTGATTCGGGAACGGTTTAAGCAACGCTTGGGACCGATTCAGCTGGAGATTCGGGTGGTGCCGGAGATTCCGCGCACGGAACGCGGCAAGTTTCGAGCGGTGATTTCGCGGTTGCGGACGAAAGGAGTCGGCGATGAGTGAGTTCGTTTTTGTGAGCGTAATGATTCCTGTCTTCAATGAGGAAAAATTCATCGGGCGTTGTCTTGCCGAGGTGCTGGCGCAGGATTATCCGGCTGATCGCTTCGAGGTGCTCGTGGCTGATGGAATGTCCACCGACCGTACGCGGGAAATTGTGCAGTCAATCCAAGCGGTGCATTCAAAGGTGCGCTTGATTGATAATCCGAAGCGAATTGTGTCGAGCGGTCTGAACCGGGCGTTAGCGGAAGCACGCGGTGAGATTGTTGTGCGGTTGGATGGACACTGTGAATATCCGCAGGACTACATCCGGCGGGTGGTGGAGTTGCGGGAGCGGTTGGGATCGGATAGCGCCGGCGGCGTGCTGGAGCCGGTTGGCGCCGGGTATGTGCAACGGGCGATTGCGGTGGCGTATTCTTCGCCGGTGGGTTTGGCGAGTTCGGCGCTAAAGGCGACGCGAGCGGCTGATGCGGTACGGGAAGTGGATTCGGTGCATGGTGGTTGTTGGAAACGCGAGCGATTGCTGGCGGTTGGCGGTTTTGATGAGGAGATGGTGCGGAATCAGGATGACGAGCTGAGTTTTCGTTTGCGGCATTCCGGTGGGCAGATTTTTCAGAGTTTGGCGATTCGGGTGCGGTATCACGTGCGGAATAGTTTTCAGAAATTACTGCTCCAGTTTTTGCAGTACGGCTACTGGAAGGTGCGCGTGGTGCGCAAGCATCCGCGGCAGGCAAGCGTCCGGCATTTTGTACCGGCGGCGTTTGTGTTGGCGGTGAGCGGCGGATTGGTGGCGGCATTATTTTCGAGCGAGGCGCGGTGGGGCGCTGGTTTGTTGGTGGGCGTTTATCTGGCGGCAATTGGCGTGGCGGCATTGCCGCAGTTGTGGTCGGGGGAGAAAAAGTTATGGCCGGGGATTGTGCTGGCGGTGGTGGTCATGCACGTCGGTTACGGAGCCGGATTTTTGCTGAGTTGCTTACAGGAATGGCAAGGGGCGGTGCCGGTGAGTGGCGTATTCAAGCGGAGTAGCCGGTGATGGTTGCGAGGAGCGGTTCGTGGTCCGATGGTGCAAAGAAACGGGCCGGCAACTCTGGTAAGAATCGCCGGCCCGTGGGGTGGATCGCTGCGGTTGTTATTTTTCGACGAGCGCAATCCTTTGATCGTTTGCGATGAGGATGCGATCGAGTTTTACGTTGGCGTCGCGCGTTTGGAATGTGATCGTATGAAGACCACTGGTGAGAGCAAATGTTCGCGGGTTAAGGTTCAACGGCGCAATATTATTGCGGCCATTGACAACCGCCCACTGCCATGTCGAGGAGGCGGTCGAGTACGCGGCATCGAAGATGTCGGGAGTCTCGCCATCCACCGAGACGAGGAACGATTCGCTCGTCGAACCGCTGGCGATCACGCGACACCAAATGACGTAGGTGCCGGCAACGGGGATATCCACGTTGAACGTGGCGCTACCTTGGTTCACAATGGGAGAGTAGATGTAATCCCCATCGGTTGCGGTGACATCCTGCACAGCCGCCATCGGTGCGACGACTGTGCCGGTATCAACCTCCACCGAGAGGTACACCAATTGATTGGTTGCCATGAGCTGATTGACGGCCAGCGCGAAGCTGGTCACGGCGGGGGTGCTACCGGCAGTAGCCGTGACTGTAATTGTCGCAATGCCGGCCTGGTTGGTTGCCGGTGTGACGGTGACGGTGCGGCTGGTGCCGCTGCCGGCAAAGACGATATTGCCGTTCGGGACCAACGTTGGATTGGAAGAACTCCCCGCAAATGTCAGTCGGCTGGTTGTACTGCCTTTACCAGTGATGGTGAAGGACAGCGGAGCGGTCGCGGTGTTGCCCTCGATGATTTGATCGGGAATGGTGGAGATTGCCAGCGCACCGCTCGTTGTGACAGCGTTGACGGTCAGCGTGAAGGTGGTGCTGGCCGCGAGCGCGCCATCGCTGACGGTCACGGTGATTGTGGCGGTCCCGGTCTGACTGGTTGCCGGCGTGACGGTGACGGTGCGACTGGCGGTGCTGCCACCGAGGACGATATTAGCAGTCGGCACGAGGGTCGGATTGGACGAGGCAGCCGTGACGGTCAAGCTACCGACGGCGGTCTGAGCGTCGCCGACCGTGAAGGCGAGCGGCGCGGTGGAGCTACCGGCGGTGATGATTTGATTGGCGATGCTAGTAATTGTCGGGGCGGTGTTAGGCGGGGCGTTGACGGTCAGCGTGAAGGTGGTGCTGGCCGCGAGCGCGCCATCGCTGACGG
>JBAWWR010000003.1:0-56070 GCA_037146675.1 Verrucomicrobiota bacterium
ATTGGCAACGGCAAATCATCTTCGTCAAAGACAACCAGAATCCCGGCGACGCCACTTACATGGTTTTTCGCGACATCGTCACGGCCGACCACTCAAGTGAATGGAACGTCTGGACGCTCGCCAAACCGGGTACTGAAAAGATCGCAGATCGAACGGCGGTGCTCGAAGGGCAATTTGGCGTGGATGTGCTTCTTGCGTTCTACCGCAAACCGCGGGCACCACTGACCAGTTTATTTCATCATCACCGGACTCGGAGTTATATTCAGATGGATCAAAATCAGACACGCATTCAAGCGCGCGCCGAAACTGGCGGGGACTATGGGGTAGTTCTCTTCCCGTTACGTCATAGCGCTGAGGATTCGCCGTCTGTGAAAGAACTGGAATCTGGAGCTGTGGAAATCCGCTGGGCGACCGGCCGTCGGCATTTAATTTTTCTCTTCCCGGAAGTCCGGGAGATAACGCAGGACGGTGTGACGTTTAAGGGGCGCGCCGGTCTGGTAAAGTTTGAAAACGGAAAGACAACTATTGTGCCGCTGGAATGCGTGCGGATGACTCCGTAATCGCGCCGGCAAGCTGACGGCGCAATTCTGACGCGGCAACCTGACCGGGGGCGATTGGCGCGTCGAGGTAGCCGTAGGTGAGACAGGAGCCGAGCTGCGGCAATAACGTCCGACTTACCGGGCCGAGCGCGCCCATGCCGAGCAGGCAGACCGACGCGGAACATTGCTCGGTGAATAATTCGCGCAAGGTCGCAAGGTCGGCTTCGGTTTGCGTCAACGTGGCGATTTTTACGACGGTGCCATAATTGGCGGCTTTGCGGATGACTTGTCGGAGTTCGGTTACCGGCGGCGTCCGTTCGAAATCGTGGTACGAAATGATCAGCGCCTTTTGGCGGCTCGCCGCGAAGGCGGAGACTTTTTCGAGGAGCGGACTGCGAAATTCGATATCGACAGCGGTCAGATGTGTTAACGCCGTTTCCAACACCGGTAGGCGCTCGGCGTCGGGCCGTGTCCACTTGCCGCCTTCGCTGGCAAGGCGGAGCGTGGCGAGGACCGGCAAGCCTTGCGCTTCGATGGCTTTGGCGTGTTCGAGCCAGTGATCGGTATCGATTAGGTCGAGACGGATTTCAACGATGTCGCACTGGCGTTCACTGCCGGCGGCGAGTTTTTCCAGTGTACCGGCTTGCGAGACGGTACCGACTACTTTCGGCGCTAGGCCGAGGACGAGATTGCCGAAGCGGGTTTGTGGGCGAAGCATCGGAGTCAAATTTTCCGGCTAGCCCAGTTGCCGGCGAAGACAGCGCCGAGAGTTAATAGCCCAACCATCAGCCAGCGAAAGATTGCCGGTGGCACGTCCATCTTCAACCACGCCGGCCAGATCGTCCACAACAACGCCGCCGCTCCCAGAAATATTACACAAAGCCAACCCAAGAACTCGAACGTGCGCCGCTCTTCCACCAGCGCGCCGCGCAAGCGATAGATTGTCGCCTGATCTACTTTCAACTTGTGGGCGGCGTTCTCAGAGAGTAGTGACTCGTCAGTTGCCGCCGTCAGAAACTCCGTGAGCAGCGCCTTCGCCCGCGCCGCTTCAGGCTCAAGCACAAAGATGCCAAACGCCTCGTCGCTGTTACGCAGCAACTCGGTCATGTCAAACGACACATTTGGGTCGCCCTGAAAGGCGGCCTCAATACCGTTGTCGCGCAAGTAGCCGGTCAGCAATGTGCCTTCCCATGTGTCGCGCGCCTTGCGCACCTCGACCAGTTTTGCGTTGGGCTGGTTCATGCCGGTAATCTAGTCCCACGCACGATTGCTTTCCACAACAATTCCGCTATGTTGTGGACTCGTGAAATCGCACTTTCACAATAAAGTCGTCATCGTGACCGGTGCCTCCAGTGGCATTGGCAAGGAAACTGCGCTCGCGTTCGGCCGGGACGGTGCGCGTGTCGTCATGGTCGCGCGCCGGGGTGAAGTGCTGCGGCAAATTGCCGAAGCAAACCCACAATTACAATTACGACCCATACCGGCGGACATCACCACTCCCGATGCCGCGGCCGAGATTGCCACCACCACGCTCCGCGAGTTCGGGCGGATCGACATCCTTGTCAATAACGCCGGCATCGGCCAGCGCGGCTCGTTTGCCGAGCTGAATTTCGACGACGCTCGGCGCGTGATGGAACTCAATTTCTTTGCACTCTTGCGCTGCACACAAGCCGTCGTGCCGAGCATGCGCCAGCAAGGCGGCGGTCAAATCGTCAACATCAGCAGCATTGTCGGCGTGATCGCCACGCCGCAGAACAGCATTTACTGCGCGAGCAAATTTGCGGTTCAGGCGCTGAGCGATTCACTCCGGTTGGAATTGGGCCCGGCTGGTATTGATGTCATTTCGATCTTGCCGAGCTACACCGACACACCGTTTTTTGATAATCAAATCCGCACCAGCGGCCCGGCGCGACTCAGTTCAATCCGCGGCCAATCACCGGCACACGTCGCGATGGTCATCCTGCGCGCCTGCCGGCATCGCCGCCGGGAGGTCGTGCTGACGCTGTCCGGTAACCTTGGCTGCTTGGTAAAACGTCTTTTCCCCGGTTTTGTAGATTGGTGTCTGCGGCGGTTGTCGGCGCGTAACGGAGATAATTCTTCATGCAATGGGAAAACTTAACCGCTCGGGAATTCAAAAAAGCCGCCGAGAGCACCGGCGTCTGCGTCATTGCCATGGGCGTGTTGGAGAAGCACGGTGAGCATTTGCCGCTCGGCACCGATTTTCTGAATGGTCACAAACTGGCGTGCTTGGCGGCGGAGCAAGAACCGGCGGTGGTGTGGCCGCCGTTTTACTTCGGCCAAATTTACGAGGCCCGGTGCTTCCCGGGAACGGTCACATTGAAACCGGCATTGCTGCTAGAACTGATTCAAGGCGTGTTCGATGAAATCGGCCGGAACGGATTTCGCAAGATTATCGTCTACAGTGCGCACGGTGGGAATAATCATTTTTTGCCGTTTGTGGCGCAATGCAGTTTATGGGAAGAGAAACCGTACAGTCTTTATCTGCCGCCGGTTAATTACCTGACTGCCGACCGCCAAAAGAAATGGGATGCTCTCTGTGAGACGAAGGAACACGGCCACGCCTGCGAATGTGAAACCAGTGTTTCTCTCGCCAATCATCCACACCTTGTTCAGATGGATCGCCTCCCGAAGCAACCGGCAAAGGCGCTGCACCGCTTGAAAGCGTTGCGGCCAACATTTACCGGTGTCCATTGGTACGGCGATTATCCTGAACATTATGCCGGTGATGCGCGCCCGGCCACTGCCGCCAAAGGACGGATTATGCGCGATCTGCTCGTGGATTCGCTGGCGGAATACATTGCCGCTGTGAAAAAAGATCGGGTCGTTCCCGCGCTCGAGCGTGAATTCTTCCGGCGCGTCAAGACCGTCGCCAAGCGGAAGAACTCCGCAGCTTAATTTGTCAGCCATCCATTGACAGGTGCCGGCTTTTTGTGGCAAGAGGCTAACCCAATGAACACCCAATCTCTTCGTCAGAAGAACAGTATCGCTGCCGCGTTGCAGCCATTTATCGACAACTATTCACTGGCCGGCGCAGTGACATTGGTGGCGACTAAAGATAAAATTCTCGACGTGACCACTGTCGGCTTCGCTGATGTGGTGGCACAGAAACCGATGCAGCCGGATAGTTTGTTTTGGATTGCCTCGATGACCAAGCCGATGACCGGCGCGGCAGTGATGATGCTGGTGGATGAAGGTCGGGTGAGCATGGCCGACCCGGTTGAGAAATATTTACCGGAGTTCAAGGGTCAGATGGTAATTGCCGAACAGGACGAGCAAAACGTGTTGTTGAAACGCCCGGCGCATCCAATCACGCTCGGCAATGTGTTGTCGCATACGAGCGGGTTGCCATTTAATTCGCGGGTGGAGTTCCCGACCGCCGATGGATTGCCACTGCGAACAGCGGTACTCAGTTACGCGATGATGCCGCTGCAGCAGGAACCGGACACGAAGTACGTGTATTGCAACGCCGGCATCAATATCGCCGCGCGCGTCCTCGAAGTCGTCACCGGCCAATCATACGAAAAATTTCTCACGCAACGCATCTTGAAGCCGCTCGGCATGACGGAAACTTCGTTCTGGCCAAACGCGCTTTTGTTAAAACGCCTGGCGAAATCTTATAAGCCCAATGCCACCAAGACTGGCTTTGAAGAAACCGGTATCGCCCAACTGCAAACACCATACAGCAGTCGGCGCCGGTATCCGCTGCCGGCCGGTGGATTATTTTCAACGGCGCGGGACGTGGTGCGGTTTGGCCAGATGATTCTCAACGGCGGCACCTTGGACGGGCGCCGGTATCTGTCCGACGCCGCCGTCCGCGAAATGACACGCCGGCAGACCGCCCCGCAACTTTCTGAAGGCTACGGATTTGGCTGGCAAGCCGGTGAGGGCTGGAGTGGCCACGGGGGCGCGCTCGCGACCAAATTTACCATTCACTGGCAAGTCGGTTTGGTTACTGTTTTACTAGTGCAATACCTTGGCCCTTGGGATGACAGCCTCAAGTTCCGTGAGGCGTTTGAGCAAGCGGCGTTACAGTTAAAGGATTAATCATGAAAACTAATTTCGTCGCAGACTGGATGATGTGCCAAGCGTGGCGCCAGGAGCCGGAAGCCGATTTATTGCCGGCGCGTGTCCGCGTCGGGTGGAGCCGAGATGCGATGGTCGTCGAGGCCGAGTTGTCGGACCGCGATATTTTTAATCCGGTCACCGAGTTCAACCAGGCGGCATTCAACAACGGCGATGTGTTTGAGATTTTTTTGCGACCCGAAGCGCAGGAGCCATATTTCGAGTTCCACATCACGCCGAGCAATCAACTATTCCAGTTGCGTTTTGCCGACGCTCAGAAAATCCGCCAGCTTCCACCCACCGGCACGCTCGACGAACGGCTGGCTGCCAACAAAATCTGGAAAACGCGCATCACCAGTGCTGTTCGCGTGAATACCGCCGCGCAGAAATGGTTTGTGAGCGCGACCATTCCGATTGCGATGGTGGTTGAAACGGGTGCGATGCAGCCGGGTTCTCGATGGTTCTGCTCGTTCTGCCGGTATGACCACACGCGTGGTAAATCAGCACCGGTTTTGTCATCCACGTCTCCGCATGCCGTGTGTAACTTTCACCGGCAGCAAGACTGGCAGCCGGTCGTGTTCCCGGGCTGAAAACGGTTGACTAGCGTGCGGGCGCGGGCAGCGGAGTTTGCCGAACGCGGATCATTATTTTCTTCTTACCGGCTTCGTCACCGGTTTCGCTGACGGCTTCGATTTCCCGGTCGGAGTTGAAATGTTGCTGGATGATGCGCCGGTCAAACACGACCAACGGGCCGAGGGTCACGGCTTCGCCCCAGCGGCGGACTTGGTCGGCGGCATCGGTGGCTTGACGGAGAAGGCCATCGTTTTGCTGTTCCCGGTGATTCTCACAGTCAATGGTGACACGCGGCGCCTTGAGGTCGTGGCGTTGGAGAATGCGGTTGACGAGAAATTGGAGTTGGTACAGCGTCTGCCCGCGTTTGCCAATCAGCTGACCTGGGTCGGCAGTAGTGATCCGCAGGAACGGCGCACCATCAATCACTGATTGCTCGACAGTGCCGGGAATGGCGAGGCCGGCGAGAATGGTTTCGACGACAACTTTCGGATCGGCTGGCGATGTGGTTGGAGTGTCAGTGTTCATTTGGACATTACGACAACTGGGGCTAATTGCTTCTGCTTCCGCATGCTGAGCCACTGCTGGAGAATCGACAGAAATTGCTGGAGCGTCCAGTACAAGGTCAAGCCCGACGCCGCGCTGTAGAAAAACATCAGCATGATTAGCGGCATGAACATCATCATTTTCGCTTGTTGCGGGTCGCCGGTTTGTGGGGTGAGCTTTTGCTGCCAAATCATCGAGCCGACCATTAGCAATGGCAATGGATTGATGGCAAACCCGGCGATCATCGCCACCGTGTCCGGCTGCGCGAGGTCTCTGATCCACAGGAACGACTCGCCACGCAAGGCGACGTTGCCGCCGAGCACTTTGTAAAACGCGATCAGCACCGGCATCTGCACGAGCATTGGCAGACAGCCGGAGAATGGATTGATCTTGTGCTCCTTGTAGAGCCGCATCGTCTCTTGGTTGAGCCGCGCCGGATCGTCCTTGAACTTGTCTTTGAGTTTTTGGACTTGCGGCTGAAACTTCTGCATCGCTTTCATCGACTGAATGCTCTTTGCCTGAATCGGCCAGAAGACAACTTTCAGCGCCGCAGTCACCAAGATAATCGCGATGGCGTAGCTCGGAATCAGCCCGTGGAAAAAGTTCAAGCTCAGCAATAGGAGCCAGCCAAAGATGCCGGAGTACGCATCCATCCACGAACCGAAATCCATGGCTTCTTCCTGATTCTGGCCGAGCGCCCGCAACCGGTTGTAATCCTTCGGCCCGGCATAGAGGCTGAATTCGCATACCTGACCGGTTACCGGCACTTCCGCCACGGCGGTCACGCCGTTAGTGTTTTCGCTCTTGGGTTGATCTTGCCAGCGTGGCAATCCAACCGGTGCATACGTCACGCTGACCGCGGTGGTTGGCAGTGAAAGAATCGTCGTAAAAAACTGGCTCTTCACGCCGACCCATTTGGCATTAATAAATTCACGATTCTCGCCGGTCTTTGTCCGCTTGATGACCTTGCTAACGTCCCGGTTGGAAAATTTCGGGCCGCCTTGCCAATCCACGTTCAGATAGTTTGCCGCTTCCTTCGCGTCAAGCGGGGCCGCTGTGCCAACAGTGACAAACAGATTGCTCACGCCCGCCGGCACAACAAATTTACAAGCCAGTTGGTAATCTGCGCCGAGCGTTAATGTCTTCGTGACACCGCTACCACGGAGCACAACTGTCCGCGCATCGGTCTGCTCAATCGCGAACACATCGGCGCCCGGCAACGTCAGCGCCGGGCCGGGCAGCGTCGCTTTGTATTTGAGCAACTCCACAGACTTAATGCCGCCACCCCAGCTGGTGACTTCGACACGCACGCAATCATTGCTCAGCGTGATGACTTGCTCAGCTGGTCGCGTCCCGGTCGTTACCGGCACGGACGCTGGCGCGGTTTGAATCGTCTCCACGACGTTGGGCGTGAACGCCGGCGCAACGGCAACCGGCCGCGCCTTGCGCGGGACAGGCGGGTAAATTTTATTGACGGCGTACTGCACGCCGAACAACGCCACGAGGCACGCAATAACAATTGGAAAGGTTTGTTTGTTCATGGGACTGGATCGTAACCGCCGGCATGGAATGGATGACATCGCGCCAAGCGCCGGGCCGCCAGCCAGCTACCGCGTGCGATACCATGCCGGTCAATCGCTTCGCTGGCGTAGCAGGAGCAGCTGGGAAAATATCGACAGTCGCAAGCGACCAGCCAAATCGCGCGCACCGGCGCAAGCGACCGGTAAGTCTGTAGCAACCAAAGCAAAGTGCGCTTCATCACGCGGCACACAGCAAGCCAGCCGACCGAAATAAATCGAGCAGGCAGACTTCGACGTCGTGGCGTTTTTTGCCGTTGATTGAATTGCGGGCGACCATGACGATTTGGAAGTGGTCTTGGAGTTGGTGCTGGTTCAGTCGGTAAGCTTCGCGGAGAAGACGCCGGGCGCGGTTGCGGGCCACGGCATTACCAACCTTGCGGCTGGTCACAATTCCGACCACACGCGGCTGGTCCGGCGCCGCGAGCACGTGGACGACGACCAGACTGCCGTGATACCGGCGCCCGTTGTCGTACACACGCTGAAATTGGCTGGGACGCAGCAGGTGCTGCTGTTTCGGAAATGACTGACTTCCATGCAACCGAACCTCCGGTGCAACAACTTAGACCTGGGTTAGCTTTTTGCGGCCAACACGGCGGCGGTTGGCAAGCACGGCACGACCGCCGCGAGTGCTAGAACGTTTCAGGAATCCGCAGCGGCGCGACCGGCGGCGTTTTGATGGTTGATAGGTACGTTTCATGTTAAGAAGGGATTATCCTATCAGGCTCACGGCCAATGTCAAGGCAACCGCCGGAGAAACTCAGCGTAGACTTTCCGGGCTACCGGGCCGGGCTGACCGGTGCCTATCGGTTGGCCGTCTACCATAACTACCGGCACGACTTCGGCAGTGCTACTGGAAAGAATGACTTCGGCGGCGGACAGTAGCTCGGTTTTGCTAATGCGTCGTTCAGCGGTGGGAATACCGGCGCTGACAGCGGCTTGAAGCAATTTATCGCGGGTCACGCCGGCCAATATGCGGCAACTCTTCAGCGGCGTGACAAACTCGCCGGCAGTGGTGACGATGAAGATGTTGCCGGCGGTCGCTTCGTTGACTGTATCGTCGGCTTCACAGAAAATGGCGTCGCTGGCGCCGGCTTGATGCGCGGCTTGGTAGGCGAGGACGTTGGCGAGTAGGCCGACGGCTTTAATATCGCACCGCGCCCAACGTTGGTCGGGCACAGTGATGAGCTTAACGCCGATTTCGCAAAAGTTTGCAGTGCTGACGAGCTGCCGGACGGTAAGTACTAAAGTCGGCTCGTAATTAGCCGGAACGCCGCGATGGCGTTTGGCTTGGCCACGTGACACTTGCAAATAAATTGCCGATTCTGGAAAAGCGGCGCGGCGGACGGCTTCTTGGATGATTGCCTCCAACCCGGCCAAGGTAAAGTTGTGCTTCAGTCCGATAGCGTCGAGGCTGACGAAGAGCCGGTGCAAATGCTCGGCAACGGCGAACGGCCGGCCGCCGTAGGTGCGCACAAACTCATACACCGCATCAGCGAACTGGTAGCCGCGATCCTCAACGTGGACCGTGGCGCGTTCGAGCGGGAGAAACTCTCCGTTGACGTAGGCGATTTCTGGCACGGCTTAGAGCGTCTTCAGGCAATCATCGAGCCAACCGAGCAATTCGGCGACTGTAGCCGGCGTTTCGTCACCCATGTGGCCGATGCGGAAACTCTTGCCCTTGATCTGGCCGTAACCGCCGTCAATCAGCACCCGGTATTTGTCTTTGAGCGCTTTTTGGAGTTTGGCGACGTCGATGTTTTTATTGTTCTTCACGCAGGAGAGTGTGACGGATTCGTAACCAGCTTTCGGGAACATCTCGAAGCCGCGCGTCTTCACCCAATCGCGCACCAAGCCGGCCATTTTCAAGTGCCGGGCGTACCGGTTGTCGAGGCCTTCTTTCTCAATCTGGTCGAGCTTGAACTTCAAGCCGTAGATGTGCGGGATGCTCGGCGTGCTCGGCGTCATGTTCTTGTCGTGGTTCGCCTTGAATTCGAGGAAGTCGAAATAATAACCGCGCTCCGGAATGGTCTCGGCCTTCTTTAAGGCGCGCTCACTGACGGCGAACACCGCCAATCCCGGCGGCAACGCCCACGCCTTTTGCACACCGGCCAGCAATACATCAATACCCAGCGCGTCGGTATCAATCTTCACGCCGGTCATCGAGCTGACGGCATCCACGATGAACATCACGTCCGGATATTTCTTCATTACCGCTGCAATGTCAGCCAGTGGATTCATCAAGCCGGTGGAGGTTTCGTTGTGAATGAGCGTGAGTGCGTCGAACTGACCGGTCTTGAGCTTGGCGTCAATCTGCTCCGGCAAAATCGGCTGACCCCACTCGACTTTGAGCGCTTCGGCGTCTTTGCCGCACCGCTTCGAGACGTCGAGCCATTTGTCTGAGAATGCGCCGCAACAGCAGTTCAGGACTTTCTTGCCGGTCAGATTGCGAACGGAAGCTTCCATCACGCCCCACGCGGACGAAGTAGAGAGGAACACCGGGTTCTTCGTGTTCAGCAGGGTTTGGATTTTGGGTTGAATGGCGGCGTAAAGGTCTTGGAAGCCGGAGCCGCGATGCCCCATCATCGGCTGACTCATGGCGGCAAAGGTTTCCTGGCTGACCTCGACTGGGCCGGGGATAAATAATTTCACATGTTTGTTGGGCATGGCGGTCTCCTTTTTTCTTGTGGTACAACTTGCACCTCTCCGGTATAAGATTCCCAGTCAAATCGCAACTTTTTTTCCACGGAGGACAACATGCCCAAGACGTTGAACGTTGGAATGGTCGGTTATAAATTCATGGGCCGCGCCCACTCAAATGCGTGGCTGAAGGCGGATAAATTCTTCGACCTTAAAGCCCGTCCAGTGATGAAAGTCATCTGCGGCCGCGACCGGGCCGGCGTCGCCCAAGCCGCTCACCGGTGGGGCTGGGATCAATTCGTCACCGACTGGCGCGACGTCGTCAACGACCCGGCGATTGACATCGTGGACATCAACACGCCCAACGACACGCACGCCGAAATCGCCATCGCCGCCGCCAAGGCCGGTAAGGCGATTCTTTGCGAGAAACCGTTGGCGATGGATGTAAAGGAAGCCAAGCAGATGGTGGATGTCGTCAAAAAAGCCGGCATCACCAACATGATTTGCCACAATTACCGGCGCATCCCCGCGCTCGTCCAGGCGAAGAAGATGATTGTCGCCGGCGACCTCGGCCAGATTTACCATTACCGGGCGCGCTACGCGCAGGACTGGATCGTGGACCCGAGTTTCCCGCTCGTCTGGCGGCTCCAAAGCAAGATTGCCGGCAGCGGCACCCACGGCGACATCAACGCTCATATCATTGACATCGGCCGGTATCTCATCGGCGAATTTGCCGAAGTCTGCGGCCAGATGGAAACCTTCATCAAGGAACGGCCGTTACCGGCCGCGCAAGGCGGACTCAGCGCCACCGGCACCAAAAAACTTGGTAAAGTCACCGTGGACGACGCCGTGATGTTCATCGGCCGCTTCAAAAACGGCGCGCTCGCCAACCTTGAAGCCACGCGTTTCGCCCTCGGGCGCAAGAACGGTATCCAAATTGAAATCAACGGCAGCAAAGGCTCGCTCGTCTTTAATTTCGAAGACATGAATCGGTTGCAGTATTACAACGACGCCGACCCGGCCGACCGGCGCGGCTTCCGCGACATCATCGTCACTGAAGGCGTCCATCCGTATGCCGGCGCGTGGTGGCCACCGGGCCACATTATCGGCTACGAACACACCTTCATCCACACGATTGCCGATTTCGTCAACGCCGTGGCCTCCAAAAAACAAATCCAGCCGGATTTCCAAGAAGGTTTGGCAAACCAGCTCGTCCTCGCCGCCGTCGAGAAATCTGCCAAGACCCACCGGTGGGTGAAATTATAGTTAGCGTGTTACTGACAGAGCTTCACCAGCTATAGCCACCGTGGAGAATATGAAAACAGACGAGGTAGACCAAAAGCGAAGCGCGAGCAAGTTTCTGCGGGACTTGGTAGCTAGGCTCGACGCCGGTAAAGAAACTGGCCGCCGAGCAGGCTGCTCCATCACTGCGCAAGGTCATCGAAGAGTTGGCCAACGACATCAACAGTGGGAGCAACCTGTCATCGGCATTGGCAAAGCATCCTACCGTCTTTGATCTGGACTACGTCGGCTTGGTGGGACTTTTTGAGGAAGTGTCAATGCGCCGCAGCGGCTCGTCCGGAACGTTGGGCGATATTCGGTGCAGTAATACACGGTAACTCCGGCATTGCGTGCCGGTGGTGGGGCCGGTAATGTGCGCGGCGTGAGCGATACCACCGGAGTAAACTGGCGGCGCGGATTTTGGAGCCTCATCGTCACGCAGTTTCAAGGCGCGTTCTCCGACAACGCGCTGAAAACCCTCGTTACCTTCATCGCTCTCGCTGCCGCCACCAGCAGTCAGCACCGTCGCGCCGTGGTGCCGGTCCTCAGCATCCTGTTCTCGCTGCCGTTCATTATATTCTCGATGGCTGGCGGGCATCTCGCTGACCGGTTCAGCAAACGGCACGTCACCATCGGCGTGAAAGTTTTTGAAATCCTGCTAATGCTGTTTGCGCTGGCCGCCTTGTGGCTGAAAAACGTGCCACTGGCAATGGTGGCAGTCTGCGGCATGGGAATTCACAGCGCGTTCTTCGGGCCATCGAAGTACGGCCTCTTGCCAGAACTCTTGCCGGAGAACCGGCTATCGTGGGGCAACGGCATTCTCGAACTCGGCACGTTCACAGCAATTATTACCGGCGGTGCGGCCGGCGGCCTGCTCTACGAAATTTTCAAAGGCCGGCAACAACACTCGGCGCTGGTGTTCCTCGCGCTCGCCGGGTTCGGGTTGGTGTGCAGTCTGGGTTTGCCGAAGTTACCGGCGGCGAATCCGGCGAAAAAGTTTCAGGCCAATTTCCTCGCCGATTTGATCCGGCAAGTCCGGGAAATCCGCCGCGACCGGGTGCTCTGGCTCGCGGTGCTCGGCAATATTTATTTCTCGTTCGTCGGCCTGCTGGTGCTGAACAACGCGGTGATGTTCGGCATGGATACGCTACAAATCGGCGAAATCCGGACTAGTTACCTCCAAGTCGCATTGGCGCTCGGCATCGGTGCCGGCAGCGTGGCGGCGGGTTATTTGTCAGCCGGTAAGATTGAACCACGCCTTGTGCCGGTCGGCACGCTTGGGCTGGCGGCGTTCAGCGCGACGTTGGCATTACCGTCGCTCACTTACCAAAGCGCGTTGGCGTATCTGACGTTGCTCGGATTTTTCGGAGGCTTTTTCATCGTGCCGGTCACTGCACTTATGCAACACCGGCCCGCTGCCGGCCAAAAAGGCGCGGTGCTCGGTGCTGGTAATTTGCTGTCGTTCGTCGGCATCGCGCTGGCGTCCGGTGTGTTTTGGTTGTTGACGGAAGTGGCGGACTGCTCGCCCCGGCAAGTGTTCTTGATTAGCTGCGTGATGACGGCCGGCGTAACGCCGTTTGCGATCCGGTTGTGTTCAGTTTATCGCCACGACAGCGTGAGTGGTTGCCGGTGTTCGGGGTGAGTGGAATCACTGGCGTGGAGTTCGAGCCGGGCGCCGGTTTGTTCCAACTGCAAATCCACCCAGCCGGTCGGCCGGCCGGCAGTGAAGACGTAGGATACCGGCGGGAGATTGATCAGGTGTAGACTATTTTGTCGCGTGACATGCCAATCGTGAGTGTGGCCGAAGATAAGCGCTTTAACGTGCCGGCGTGGACGAAGAACGGCTAGCAATTCTCGCGCGTCCACCAAGCCGGTAGTTTTCGCAGGATCGTGTTCGTCGGGTTGGTGGTGGACAATGATAATCGCCGGTTTGTTGGGGTTAGCATCGAGCGCGGCAGTCAGCCAGTGTAATTGGGCTTCACCGCACCGGCCCGGTGTAGTGTTGGTTTGATCCAGCGAATCCAGAATGAAGAAATTGGCGCGTTCGGCGCGCACGAGGGCTACGCACCGGTTGACGACCGGCGGTTGATTCGGTGGCAACGCCAGAAGAAAATTCGTTCGGTGATCACGATTGCCGAGCGCTAGATGCACCGGCAAGCCTGCGCCGCGAATTGGGTCGAGCAAAGCGGTAAACGCTTCATAATCCGCAATTTCACCGGTCTGATGAGCGAGGTCGCCAACAATGAATGCCGCCGCCGGTAAGCTGTCGAGGCTGGCCACTTTGCCGGCTACGCGAGTGAGGTTGCTAGCCATATTGGAATTGCGGTCGCGGGTTTCGAGTTTGAAGTTGATGTGGGTATCGGCCAGCAGCGCAAACCGGTGTTGATCTGGCGCAGGACGCGCGCCCATTAAGCGTGGCGCGATGAGTGCGCCGGCCAGTCCGGCGAGCGACCGGGTGATGAATTGACGGCGCGAAATTGGCGCGAGGGTAATCGGCATGAAGTCCACATGGTAGCGCAGTGGAACGGTTTCGCAAATGCGATTCTTGCTTTTGCTATTGACCGGTCGGGCAGGCTTACTTAAAGTCACAAACGCGTAAATTTCGTGTGAGGTTTTATGAGCTTAAGACAACTAATGACCGGGATGGTGTTGCTGGGGGTCTTGACGGTTTGGACGAAAGAAACATTCGGCCAGGCGGAGTCAACCCGCGATGCGTTTGCAATTAAAGACATCCGGCAGCAGCAAGTAGATGCGCCAACGTACGGCGGGGCCGACGGTCTCGGCGGGCGGCCAGCCTCGTTGCAGCGGAAATGGCTCAAGATCGAGGTGCAGTTTGACAGCCGGCCGGAGTGGGCGGACGACGTGCAGGTGAAGTATTACGTGCTGATGAAATACCAAGCAAAAGAACGGATGGAAGAAAAGCTGTTTGTTGGTGAGGTCGCTCACATCAATGTGGCCAAGGGGAGTCAGCATTACTCAGCGATGTTTATTCCACCGAACGCACTAAAGCGTTATGGCGGCGGCCAGGCAGAAGTGGTGACAGCGCGAATATTTTACAATGGCGCCCTTGTTTCAACGAAGACGGAGGCACCGGGGAAGGCTGTTCCCGCAAGTTGGTGGGAGAAATACCCGCCGGTTTTAGGGTGTTTATTAGCGCCTCAGGATACGCCGTGGGAACCGGTAGCTGGCGAGCGCTTCGAGGCGATTAAGCCAACAACGCGATAGTCACGATGTTTTCCTCTGATAAAATCCTCGCCATCGACATCGGCGCCGCGACCATTAAGGTCGGCGAATTTCAGATGTCGAAGACGCACGGGTTACGGCTAATTAATTTCAACCATGCGGATCTCGGGCTGGATCCCGAGCATGAAGAGGAGCGCAAGTCGCTCATCGTTGCCGCGATTCGCTCCGCGCTCCGTGAAAAAAACATCAAGGCGCGCCATGTGGTGTTTAGCGTCTCCGGTCAGTCGGTATTCACCCGGTTTGTCAAATTGCCGCCGGTGGAAGAATCGAAAGTCGAACAGATTATTCAGTACGAAGCACAGCAGAACGTGCCATTCCCGATTGATGAAGTCATTTGGGATCATCAATTGCTTGGTAGCACGGAGCAGGGCGAACTAGAAGTTGTATTATTGGCAATCAAGAGCGACATCATCGAGGATTTAAATGAGGGTGTCGAATCTGCCGGATTGCACACTGAAATCGTGGATGTGGCGCCGATGGCGCTCATTAACGCCGTGCGTTACAATGAAGGCGAAATTGATGGCTGCACGATGGTGGTGGACATCGGTGCGCGCACGACCAACTTGTTGTTTCTGGAAAAGAGCCGCATCTACTCCCGCCCGATTCCGATTGCCGGCAATGCTATCACTCAGGGTATTGCCGCCGAGTTTAATATCCCGTTTCTCGACGCTGAGCAGTTGAAGCGCGCCAAGGGGTTTGTGGCGCTCGGCGGAGCGTACGAAGAGCCGGCGGACGAACAACAGGCGCGGGTCAGCAAGATTATCCGCAATGTGATGACCCGGCTCCATTCCGAGACCACGCGGTCAATCAATTACTGGAAGGGGCAGCAGGGTGGCAAGGCACCCACCCGTCTATTGCTGTCCGGCGGAAGTTCGGTTATGCCGTACACTGACCGGTTTTTCCAAGAGAAACTCCAGTTGCCGGTGCAGCTGTTCAACCCGCTCCGCAATGTCGAAATCGGCGAACAAGTTTCCCGAGAGGAATTGGCCAAGTGCGCCCATTTCTTCGGTGAAATCGTCGGCCTCGGTTTGCGCCGTGTCACCCACTGTCCGCTAGAAGTTAATCTGTTGCCAAAAAGCATCCAAGATCGCAAGAAGATGCAGTTGAAGCGGCCGTATTTTTTCGGCGCGGCGCTAGCAGTATTATTAATTCCGCTTTGCTGGCTGATGTACGCTAATAAAACCACCGAACTTAAGAATCGCGAACTGCGCGAGGTTCGGGCTGAAGTAACCCACCTCAGCCAGCTCGCAGCCACAATCCGCAGTGAGCAGGACAAGCAAAACAAGTTAAAGGCCAACGCCGACCAAGTGGTGGAGTTGTGGCGCGACCGCGCGGTGTGGTTCGATTTTTTTGACGATTTCAGCCGGCGGATGGTGAGTAATGTGTGGATTACTGCATTCATACCGGAGCCTTGTGGCACAGCTAATACAACCTCGGCCGCGGCGCTTGGTGTCCGGGACGGGCGGCGTGGTGGGCAACCGGCCGCGATGTCGAGACCGATAGCAGGCCAACCGTCTGCAGCGACTCTGTCTGGCTGTGCCGAAGTTCGTATTGAGGGTGCCGGTCTCGGCTCCGCTGAGGCTTTGCGGTTGGTAGACGACTTGGCTCATAATCTCAGTCAGTCCACAAATTTCGTCGACAAAAGCGTGGTCATCGAACGTCCGCCGTCAGCGATGACGCACGAGGCAACCTTCACCTTTACCATCCGGGCGCGGCTAGCCAAGCCGGTTAGCATAATCTCAAACTGAACCATCATGAACTCACGCTGGTTCCGAAATCATTTAGTCAGCCTCATTGCCGGCGGAATGTTTATTGTACTGCTTGGCGGAATCATTTGGGTCCTGCTTAAATCGTTTGATACTCAAGATGCTGTCTTGCAGGACTTGAAGGCCGGCACCGCCAAGCTGGAGGAATTGCGCAATACCAAGCCGTTTCCATCCCAAGAAAACATCGACCTGTTACGGCAGGACTACGAAAATGTCCGGCAACTCTACGATGCCATGACCAATGCGGCAGTTCACCCGCTAATCCACGGGCCAAGCTTAACGCGCGACATTGACTTTTCGCAGTTGGTACGAACAACGGTCAACCGACTGACCGCCGTGGCAGCCGAGCAACACGTGCGTACGCCGGCAGACTTCACATTTGGTTTTAGCCGGTACGATGTGAAGTTTCCTTGCCGGATTCCGCCAGCCCACGGCGACGAGTGTCCAAAACTGCTGGCATTACTGAGTAAGCAATTAATGGTGGCTGAAACATTGGCCAATCTCCTAATCACTAATAAAGTTGAGGAGATTTCGGCCATTCGACGCACTGAAGTCGAGCCGGGCGAAACAAGTGCCGACGCGTTGAATTTCCCAATCAACAATGATCCGACTGCGCTCTACCATACCTATCCGTTCGAATTGCGCTTCACCTGCGACACGCCGACATTGCGCAATATTCTCAATGGGCTAACAGAGGCGCCGGGCTTGTTTATCGCCCGCGCAATCCGAATCGAAACGGTACAAGTTAGGCTTAAATCGCTCGACGCACCGGCGACTGGTTCAGATGCCACGCCCGCTGAGCCGGCTAGTGCTGTTGTCACCCGCCGTCTTAATGTCGCCCTGCGGTTGGACCTCGTCGAGTTCGCACCGCCAAAACTACGCGCCGGTAAGGGGTAAGACCAGAAACAACGCTAATGGATTTCATCAAAAAACATTTAGAGAAACTCCTGCTGGCTGGCGTGTTGCTGGTATTGATCGGCGTGGCTGGGTTGTTGGCGTGGAAAGTCGAAAAGCTTAGCGAGATTATAAATGCCGGCCTCAGTAGTCCAACCCGCAGAGTTCCGCCAAGTCCATTGCCGACCGAGGTGTACTCCAAGGCAATTGCCGGCTTCACAAACCCAATGCCTTGGCGGACCAGTATTGTGGACCCATTTCACACTGGGATTGAGATCATCAAAACAACAACGGATAAAGGGCCTGACAAGCAACCACCCAAGCCGCCGACCCAGCCGTTTAAGATTAATGAGATCAAGCGCAAGCCGAGTAGATTCGTTTTCAAATCCTATAGCAAGCAGGGTGAAAATTTCTTTGCAATCAACGATGCAAATAGCAAGCGCACTTTCATTGTAGACAAAGCGGGCGATAAGATCTGGAATCCGATTGATAAGTACGACACCGGCTTCGTTGTGACCAAGTTCGAGAAAAAAGACAATGAGGTGGAGAACCCGCGCACACACGCCAAGCACCAGCAGGATGACTCTGAGTTAACCATCCAGCGCGGCGCAGAGACGCCGCTTGTTCTTCCGTTGAACCGCATTATCGAGGAACGGGAGCCGGAAGCAGTGCTCACGTGCACGGCGGACAATCAAAACCAGCCCGTTCGCAAGGGTCAATCCGTGGTGTGTGGCGGCCGAATTTACAATGTCGTTGACATCACTTTAAGGCAAGTGTTAATCGTTGACGAACAAACAAAAGAGAAGCTAACCATCACCAATGAGTAGGTAGCTTGATTGATGGAATATTGTCACGTCTGAAGAATCAAATGGAGAATTGCGTTATGAAGAAAACCCTGTTGGCGATGTTGGTAACAAGCTTGCTACTCGCCCCCATTGCTCTTCGAGCTGACATCTTGGTAGCTGATGCGACGCAGAATCTTGGTGCCGGCCGTACCAATGTGAGCGCGCCGGTCGTCACTCTTATCACTACCCCGGCCGCTGCGCCGGTTAATCCTGAAGTCACACAGACCGAAAAGGAAGAAGTCCTGCGCCGGCAAGTCGCACAGATTGAGGCGCGGATATTGATTGATGTCGGTTGCCGTCTGGAAAACGCAGGCAAGCACGAAGATGCCATTCCTAAGCTCACAGAAGGCCTCAAAGTACTGCCACGCGCCAAGGCTACTGAAGCGGATTACAAAAGGGCCGTTCGCGCGTTAGGCACCGCTCATGCAAAACTTGCCATCAATGCACTCAAGGGCGGCGACAAAAACACAGCGATTGAACAAGCCAAGAAAGCCATAGAATGCGATTCCGCCAACCGCCAAGCTGAAGCTATTATAGTCAAAGCCAAGCAGATTAAGCAGACCGCTATCGCTACTCCGCCGCCGGCGCCTGACAAAACTCCTGAATTTCTAGCTGCGCGCGAGCAAATTAAAAAATTGTTCCGGGAAGGTAAAATCCTCCTCAACTCCGGTCAGTTCGATGAAGCCGAACGGCGTTTCCAGCAAATTCTAATGCTCGACCCATACAATGCCGACGCGCAGGAAATGCTCGTAATGGTGCAAGCCGCCCGCCAGCCCAGTAATCAAGCCGGCGCGGAGGCCGCCCGCCGCAAGATGTTGTGGCAAGCCGATAGCGCATGGTTGTTGCCGACCGGCGGCGAAATCAAACGCCCAGAGCCAGAAATTACCAGCACTCGCCTAGAGAATACCGGCCTAAATAAGGCGATCCTGCAAAAAATGAGTGAGATCAAATTTCCTGAAATCAACTTCCGCGAAGCGTCGCTTGTGGATGTGGTGACTTATTTAAGCGAACAAAGCCGCAAGCTCGATCCTAAGGGCGACGGTGTGAACATCGTACTGGGACCGGGTGTAAGCGGCGGCGCTGAAGCGACGCCGGCCCCGGCTGCCGGTGCTGACGCCCCGTCTGTTGGTGGAACAGGCGGCCGTTCCATCACCCTGCAATTGCGCAACATTCCAATGATTGACGCGCTGAAGCTAATCGTACCGCTAGCCGGATTGAAGTACCGCGTTGATAGCTATGCGGTAGTTCTGTTGCCGACTGATGCACCAGATGAAGAGATGACTACTGAAACCTATGGCGTTTCACCGGATGCATTTACCAAGTACGCCGTTACAGCTGAAGCCGGCGGTGGTGGCGGAGCTGAGAAAATGGGCGGCGGCGCGTCGGTCACACAGGTTACAATTGACCTAAAAGCGCTCTTCAAGGATGCCGGCGTTGATTTCCCACCGGGCGCGAGCATTACCTTTAATCAAAAGACGAGCAAGATTATCATCCGCAACACACCGAAAAATATTGAAGCGTTCCTGAAGGTTCTCCCCAGCTTCGATGCCGTTCCCACGCAGGTGGAGATTGAGGCTCGGTTCATTGACATCTCGCAAAGCGATTTGGATGAACTCGGCTTTACCTGGTCATTTAGCGGGGGCAGCATTGTCGGTCAACATACGCATGCCAATCTTAATTACAACGGTCCGAACCCCAGCGGCTTGCCTGATGGTAGTATGCCAGCAGACACTAGCGGTGCGATGCGCGACAGTAGTAAACTCGGTGGTAACGCGATTGCTTCGGCGTTGTCAGGCGCGAGCTCTGCATCAGGCGGTAATCAGGTTTTCAGCCTTGGCGGCGTGTTTAACGGTGCAACGTTTAACATGATTATCAAGGCACTTTCCCAAAAACAATCTACTGATGTGTTAAACGCCCCGAAAGTCACCACGTTGAGCACTTTGGAAGCCACCATCAAGGTTGTGCAGTCGTTCATTTATCCCAGCGAATATTCCGAACCACAAACCGGCACGGGCACCGCGATCACGCCCAGCGTTCCATCTGGTTTTAAAACCAAGGATGTGGGCGTAATCCTCCGTGTTACCCCAACGGTAAGCGCTGACAAGAACACGATTGACTTGATGCTGACACCGGAAGTTACCGAGTTCCTTGGTTTTATTGACTACGGTCCCGGCCCAGTTACATTTGTTACCACCAATGGTACCGAGACTGTGCCATTCAAAATTCAGCAACCGCTCTTTTCTGAGCGTAGCGTTTCTACCCGTGTGGTTGTGTGGGATGGCCAGACCGTCGTGCTCGGTGGCCTGATTAAGGAAAACGTCCAGAAGATTGATGACAAAGTTCCATTTCTCGGCGATCTGCCGGGTATCGGTCGGTTATTTCGCAGCAAAGTCACCAATCGCAGCAAGCAAAACTTGCTGATCTTTGTGTCGGCGCGGCTAATTGGTCCCGACGGCAGTCCGATTCACAAAGAAGTTACCCGCGGCGGTCTCCGATAACGACACAGTCAGCTTTTCCGATGTGCAGTTGCGTCGGGAAATTCGTTGAAACCGGTGCTCTTCTCCGGTAGTCTCCGTACCGGCATGAGTCAAATCCGTCGCGCGCTTATCAGTGTTTCAGACAAGACAGGTCTGGCAGAGTTCGTGCGCGAACTCCACAAGCTCGGTGTCGAAATCATCTCCACCGGCGGCACAGCGCGCACGGTTAAGGAAGCGGGTGTACCGGTTATCGAAATCAGCGCTTTCACCGGCTTTCCGGAAATGATGGATGGCCGCGTGAAGACGCTGCACCCGAAGGTCCACGGCGGCCTGTTGTTCATTCGTGGTAATGCCGAACATGAAGCCGCTGCCGCCCAACACAGCATCCAACCAATTGATTTGGTCGTCGTGAATTTGTATCCGTTTGAGAAAACCGTCGCCCAGCCAAATGTCGCACTCCACGATGCGATTGAGAATATCGACATCGGCGGGCCGAGCATGTTGCGGAGCGCAGCGAAAAATCACGCGAGCGTGACGGTGGTAGTTGACCCGGCTGACTACGCACCGGTGGTGGCGGAAATGAAAGCCAACAGCGGCGCGACGTTGCCGGCAACACGCGCGCGCTTGGCGGTGAAGGTGTTTGCGACGACGAGCCGGTACGATGGCGCGATTGCAGCGTTTCTCGGCAAAGGCGATGGATTGCCGGAGACATTGACGCTGTCGCTGCCGAAAGTGCAGGCGCTCCGGTACGGCGAGAATCCGCACCAGAAGGCGGCGTTGTACGGAGCGTTCGATAAATATTTCCAACAACTCCACGGTAAGGAGCTTTCCTACAATAACATTCTCGACCTGACTGCGGCGGCGGAGTTAGTGACTGAGTTTGAAGACCCGACTGTCGCAATCATCAAACACACAAATCCATGCGGCATCGGAAGCGCGGCGACGTTGCGGCAGGCGTGGGGGTTGGCGTACGAGACCGACAAACAGGCACCGTTCGGTGGCATCATCGCGGTGAACCGGCCCCTCGACGCAGCGATTGCAGAGGCGATTGCGGAAATTTTCAGTGAAGTGATAGTCGCGCCAGAATTCTTGCCGGAGGCGCTGGCGATCTTGCAGAAGAAGAAGAATTTGCGACTAATCCGGCAACTCGCGCCACCGGCGCTGGGGCTGGCGTTGCGATCTGTGACCGGTGGTGTGCTGGCGCAGGAACGCGACAGCCGGCTGGTATCGGCAGCGGATTTGAAAGTGGTCACAAAACGAGCGCCGACGCAGGCGGAACGGCACGCGTTGTTGTTCGCATGGCGCGTGGTGAAGCATGTGAAGAGCAACGCTATCGTGTTCGCCACGGCTGACGGCGTGATTGCGCGGACGCTTGGCATTGGTGCCGGGCAAATGAGCCGGGTGGATTCGTCGAAAATTGCGGTTTGGAAAGCCGGTGAAGCTGGCTTGAGTTTGGCCGGTGGCGTGGTGGCAAGTGACGCGTTTTTTCCATTCCCGGATGGCGTACTTGCGGCAGCTGATGCCGGCGCGACAGCGGTAATTCAGCCGGGCGGCAGCGTGCGCGATGCGGAAGTGATTGCGGCCGCTGATGCGCGGAACTTGGCGATGGTGTTTACCGGAATCCGTCATTTCCGGCACTAAACACTTCGGCAGCAGAACGGTCGATACCTGGGTAGATTTATTATGGCAAAACAACCGAATGATATTTCTCCGGCTCCACAGCCGGTTGCAGCGGCTGAAACGCGCCGGGTGTTCACGCCTGTGGAATGGCTCGTGGCCGGGCTGGCATTCGTGGTGTCGGGGTTGGTTTATTTTTACTACATGTCGCCAGAAGTGACATTGGAAGATTCTGGCGAGCTGGTAACCGGCGCATTCAATTTTGGCGTGCCACATCCGCCGGGTTATCCGCTGTGGGCGTTCATGGGTTGGCTCTGGCGCTATCTGGTGCCGTTTGGTAATCCGGCTTGGCGCATCTGTTTGATGTCGGTGCTGACCGGCGCAACGTTGGTCGGAATCATGACGCTATTGATGTCGCGCAGTATTTTGATGCTACTGCGGAATGTGACTTGGGCGGACAAGATCGAGGAATCGTTAAAGAGTTGGTTGTCGCTGACGATCGGTGTGGCGGCGGCAATGCTGTTTGCCTTCAATCGTGGCGTCTGGCTCTGGGCGTGCGTGCCGGAGATGCGCGTGTTGAATGCGTTTCTGTTCGTGCTGATCAGCTGTATGTTTTTCGCGTGGATGATGCGGCCGGAGAAGAGCCGGTATTTGTACGCCACACTGCTTTTGCTGGGGTTGAGCATCGCGAACCACCAGACGATCGTGGTCATGGCGTTTCCGTTTTTGGTGGGCGCATTTGCAGTTGGCTGGCTGGCGGAACACAAGCCGGGGTACTTGTCCGGCTTTTTGGAGCTGACGTTCGCGCTGTTGGTGGGCTGGGCGGCCGGCGTGCTGGTCAATGCTTGGCTGTTGGCGCCGACGGCCGATTTGCTCTGGATGCAAAAAGTCCGGGTCGGAATTTTATTTGGACCACCGACCGAAGCCTTGCCGGTGCTACTGGTGAGCGGCGGCGCGGCCGCGGCATTGTTGGTGTTGGGCGCGTCGGCGCGGTGGCTGAACTGGCGGCGGGCGGTGTGCGGCGCTGGTTTGTTCCTACTAGGCTGCGGCATGTACGCATACATGCCGTTGGCAGCGGCAACGAATCCGCCGATGAACTGGGGTTACTGCGCGACCAAACAAGGCTTCCTCCATGCAATCACGCGCGGTCAGTATGAGCAATTGCACACGTCGCCAATCCTGAGTTTCGCGTTCTTGACGCAAATCCGGTTATTCACGGAAGCGTTGATCAATCAGTACAGTTGGCCGGTGGCGCTGTTTGCTCTCCTCCCGATGGTCTTATTAGTTTGTCGCTGGAATGACTTGCGGATGCGCGGCCGGCAATGGCTGATCTACGTGTTTGCTGCCATAGCGACCACGAGTTTTGGGTTGTTGATGATCATCAATCCCGGCCTCGATAAGACCCAGCAAGAAATCAACATGAAGTTCTTTGCGCCAGCTCACGGGTTCTTCGCCATGCTGATTGGCTACGGCATCGCGCTGGCAATAACGTGGGCACTGGCGCGCTGGCCGCAACTGCCCCGGTCGGTATTCCGGTATGGCAGTCTTGGATTGGTTGCGCTAGCGATCATTCCCTTCACCGGTAACTGGAAAACGTGCGAACAACGCGGCCATGATTTTGGGTATCAATTCGGTTACCGGATGTTTTATCCCGGTGGCGATTATCCGCCAATGGACCGGGATGCGTTTTTGTTTGGCGGTACCGATCCCGGCCGCTTTGTGCCGACGTACATGATTTTCTCCGAAAGCGTCGTGCCGGCCCGTGATAAATTCCGCGACCCGAATCTACAAAACCAAGAACTGAACTTTGACCGTCGCGACGTGTACATCGTCACGCAAAACGCATTGGCCGACACAACCTACATGGCGTACATCCGCGATCATTACGACTACTCGCGGCCGACCAACTACAACGCGTTCGCGCGGGCCATCGGCCGGGCGCAAGCTTATCCCGTCGCGCCGATTTGGATTCCAACGGAACTGGATTCGCAGCGCGCGTTTCAGGAATACGTCGCCGATGTGCAAAGCCGGCGCGCGCGTGGCGAACCACAGAATCCCGACGAGGACGTCACGCTGGAGGGCGGCCGGGTGCAGGTGCGCGGCGTCAAGGGCGTGATGAACATCAACGCCATCCTGTGTAAATGGATTCACGATCATAACAAGGCCAAACACACCTTCTATGTCGAGGAAAGCTACGTGATTGATTGGATGTTCCAATATCTCGAGCCCTACGGCATCATCATGAAGATCAATGCTGAGCCGTTACCGTCGCCCAGTGACAACCCGGTGTTGTGGTCGCGAATCTTCGAGCGCGACAAGGCGTATTGGGACAAGCTCGTGGCGGAGTTCACGGCGCGGCCGGAATTCTGGCGCGACAATGACGCGCGCAAAACGTTTTCCAAACTACGCTCGGCCATCGGCGGTGTGTATGCTTACCGGAAGCTTTATGACAAAGCCCAGTATGCTTATCAGCAATCGCTGCAACTTTGTCCCGACAGCCCTGAAGCCAATTTCCGCACTTCACAACTGTATCTGGAAACCGGCCATCCCGACGCCGCCATCGCCATTCTGGAAGCGTATAAGAAGCTTGATCCGCTCAACAGCAAGATCGAATTGGCGATCAACCAGATTCGCGGCATGCAACAAGCAGGTGCCAGCATCCAACAGCTCGAGCAGCAACTCGCCACGCAACCGCATAACCTCCAGCTTGTTGGTGAGCTCGCTAAAAACTATCTGCGCGTGCAACAGTTTGGCCGCGTTCAGGCGCTGTTTGACAACTTCGTCGCCCAACCTGCTACCACTGTCGGTGATATGCTCCAAATTGCTCAGTTTTACCTGAGCATCAATCAAGCGCAACTGGCTGTCCGCGCCATCGAACAGGCGACGCAACGGTTCCCACAGGAGGCCGATCCATTCTACGCGCTCGCCATCCTTCGCGGCGCAATGGGCGCACCAAATGACGCGTTGGGCGCATTGCAGCGCGCGATTCAAATCAACCCGGCCGTCCGTGCTCGCGCTCAGAGCGATCAGCAGTTCGCGGCGCTACGGAATGATGCGCGTTTCCAAGCGTTGGTGGCCAGCCAGTAGCCGCCATGCAGCCAAAAAATATTCAAGTCATCAACCGGACACTCGCCGTTGTGTGGAACGACAAGCGGGAAGACTATTTCGACTTGGAAGCTTTGCGTCGCGCCTGCCCGTGCGCCGGCTGTTGCGGCGAGGGCAATGTCCTTGTTGCCGCGCGACCGGCCCCGCAGAATTATACGCCAGTCAGTTTTGAGGTGCGCAGCTGGCAATTTATCGGCAGCTACGGCATGCAACCGCAGTGGGCCGATGGCCACGCTACCGGCATCTACTCGTTTGCTTACCTCCGGCAGTTGAACACCGGGAACTGAGGTTCTTTTTCAATGCGCATTATTGAACCGCATTGCCACATGGTGTCACGGGTCACCGATGACTACGAACGCATGGCGGTAGCCGGTATTGAAGCTGTAGTTGAGCCGTCGTTTTGGTTTGGTTCACCGCGCACAAGCGCCGGTACCTTCGTGGACTACTTCGAGCTGATCATCAGCTGGGAAACGCAACGCGCCAAGCTGTTCGGCATCGAACACTTCACCTGCATCGCCATGAATCCGCGCGAGGCCAACAACGTGCCGTTGACTCAGGAAGTCTTGCCGGTCGTTGCGCAGTATTGCCGGCGCGAAACGTGCGTGGCAATTGGCGAAATCGGTTTCGACCGGCAGACTGACGCCGAAGAAGTCGCCATCCGCTCGCAACTTCAGCTCGCGAAGAAATTGGACATGCCGGTCGTCATTCACCTGCCACATCAATTTAAAAAAGTCGGCACTGAACGCACACTGAAAGTCGTTACCAGTGAGAACATGAATCCCGGCAAGGTTCTGCTCGACCACAACACCGAAGAAACACTGCCGCTCTACGCCGGTACGAAGTTCTGGCGCGGCTTAAGCATTTACCCGATCACCAAGCTGACCGTCGAACGCGCTGCCAACATCGTCGAGCAATACGGTGTCGAGCGATTGCTGGTGAACAGCGCGTGCGATTGGGGGCCGAGCGATCCATTGAACGTGCCGAAGTTGGTGCAAGAACTGGGGGCCCGAAAATTTCCCCGCGACCAAATCGAACAACTCGTCTTCCGGAACCCGATTGCCTTTTATGGCCAGAGTGACCGGTGGACCTATCGGGCCTGAGCCGCTAACCGTCAGTCCACTGTTAACACGATGTTATTCTTGCTCAGAATCGTGCCTTCGACTTGATCAAGCGTGACGAGCGATTCTCCGTAATCGGTTCGGGCCCGGATTTCGGCAGAGCGGGTGGTCGCCAATTGGGCTTGGGCTTGGAGGACAAGGAAGGTCGTCGAGGTGCCGGCTAATAGTTTCTTTTTCTCGGCCGCGAGCGATTCTTGGGCAAGGCGCGTGGCTTCGTGCGCGGCCGCAACGCTTTTCAGATTCGCTTCAACGTGGCCGACGGCGTTGTCGACTTGAATGATGATGTCTTGTTCGATGGCTTTGAGGTTCAAGAGGAGTTGGTCAGCGTCAAGCCGGGCAATCCGGTAAGTCGAGCGCGCTTGCCGGTTGCCGAGTGGAAATGAGACGGCCACACCGACGCCCCAGACCGGGCTGTTGCCGGTCGTCAGGTTGTCGGTGTAACCGCTAAAACTATGGCCGTAGCCATTCAAGCCATAGCTACCTTGCAAATCAACCTCTGGCCAGAGTTGGTTGCGGTTGAATTTAACAACAATGTTTTGTTTCTCTAAAGTCTCTTTGGCGCTGAGGTAATCGGGGCGCCGCGTCAATGCCGTCCGCGTGCTCTCGTCGACGTCGGTTTGGATCATCTGCACCAGTGGGTAGTCGACCGGCAACAAAGTCGTGCCGCGAAACTCCGAGACTTCCCGGCAGATCAGCCGCTTGAGTGTGTTCTCGTTGTCCTTAATCTTGCGCGCGGCCAGAATAACGGCCTGTTCGCGCTCGGCCACACCGGCTTCGGCTTGGGTCACATCGAGCGGCGTTAGGACGCCAACTTGGACGCGGCGCCGGTCTTCTGTTAGTAATTCTTTGGCCCGGTTGAGATCTTCGACTTTGGCTTTGTGATCCTCGATGGCGAAACCTAATTCGTAATACGCCGAACAGACCGTAGTCATTTTTGTCATGACCAGCTGGATGAAGTTCTGGACAGCGATTGCTTTGGATTTGCGGGCGATGCGGATGTTGGCGGAATTGATACCCAGCCCGAAATTTTTCAGCAACGGCTGGGTCACGCTCACACCGGCTTGACCGGTGTAGAGAAAATTGTAGTTCGTGATGGCATTACCGGAGGTGCGATAGTCGTGAGCAGTGAAATCG
Source organism: Verrucomicrobiota bacterium (assembly GCA_037146675.1). Lineage (GTDB taxonomy): Bacteria > Verrucomicrobiota > Verrucomicrobiia > Palsa-1439 > Palsa-1439 > CAINDI01. The sequence continues at coordinate 27,436 of JBAWWR010000003.1, forward strand.
TAGGTCGCGCCGGTCGGCAACTTGCCGGCCAGGCTCAACGTGGGTTGCATCGTCTGTTGTGTCAGAGCTGGAAAGACCGGATCGAGTGGACTTGTTGAATCTTGGTAAGTTAGCGCGCTGGTCAGCACCGGATCGTAGACGCCTTGCGCGCCAATAATTCCCCACGTTTGAATGCCGGGATTGATGCGCTCGGCGCGGATTTCGAGGTTGTTGACCAATGCGCGTTCCACGCATTCACGCAAGGCCAAGGACTTCACGCTGGTTTCACTACGCGCCGGGCTGCTGCACAGGATTGCCGACACGAGGACGAGAGAGATTTTATTCATAACGAAGCGCTTCAATGGGATCTAGTTGGGAGGCCTTGCGCGCCGGATAGAAGCCAAAGAAGACGCCGACCGCCGCGCTGAACAAAAACGCTACCACCACTGCCGGCACTGAGATCAGTGTCGGCCAGCCAGCTACTGCGGACAAGACTTTGGCGGTGCCCAGCCCGATGGCGATACCGAGGATGCCGCCCAGTGAGCTGAGCGTGATGGCTTCAATTAGAAATTGCAGCAGGATGTCGTGGCCGCGCGCGCCGACCGCCATGCGAATACCGATTTCACGGGTGCGCTCGGTGACGCTGACGAGCATGATGTTCATGATGCCAATGCCGCCGACCATCAGCGACACGCAGGCGATTGCGAATAGGAGCACCCGCATGATTTTTGAGGTGGCCGTTGCCATCTCAGCGATTTCCTGCTGGTTGCGGACGGTGAAATCATCATCTTTGCCGGGCACGATGTGGTGGTGTTCGCGCAATATCGCTTCGATCTGGCGTTGCACCGGCACGAGCATCTCCACCGACTCCGCCTGCACGTTGATGGCGCGGAGCGTGGTCTGCCGCAGCAAGCGTTTCATCACGCTGGTGTACGGCGCAATGATGACATCGTCTTGATCGGTGCCCATTACCGACAGACCCTTCGGCGTCAATACGCCAACGACAACAAATGGAACTTGCCGGACGCGGATGACTTGACCGACTGGATCGTCGTCGCCAAAAAGTTGCGCGGCTATTGTTTTGCCGATGATGGCCACCTTGTTGGCGCTGCGCACATCTTGGTCGGTGAATACCGCACCGGTTGCCAGTGGCCACTCGCGAATTGAAAAGTATTCCGGTGACTCGCCGATAACCGTCGTATACCAGTTCTGATTGCCGGCACCAATCTGGGCGCCGACACGCGTTTCCGGGCTAACAGCCACAACACCGGGAATCTCGCGCGCGATGCTGCGGAAATCGTCCAATGTGAGTGTGCCGGCGCTGCCCCAGCCACCGCGCACGCCGCCACTGCTGCTGTTGCCGGCCCACACGATGATTAAATTCTGGCCGAGGCTGGCGATTTGCGCTTCGACTTGCGCCTTCGCGCCGTTGCCCACACCAACCATCGCAATCACCGCGCCGACGCCAATAATAATACCGAGCGCGGTCAGCGTCGAGCGCAGTTTGTTGCGGCGCAACGCGCGCAGAGCGATTCGCAATGTGGCCAGAAATCTCATGCGGTCAATTGAATCGCCTGATGTTGGTGGTCGAGCTTCCGGAGCTCGTCTTGTGCAATCAACCGGTGCGCGACCGGCGTATCGCTAACGACGAGGCCATCGCGCATGACGACGCTGCGTTTGGTGTACTGCGCAATATCGAGTTCGTGTGTGACCATTACAATCGTAATGCCGGCATCATTTAATTTCTGGAAAACACCCATGACTTCGACACTGGTGCGGGTGTCGAGGTTGCCGGTCGGTTCGTCGGCGAGCAATAGCTTCGGATCGTTCACCAAGGCGCGGGCAATGGCGACGCGTTGCTGTTGACCGCCGGAAAGTTGGCTTGGATGATGATCGGCTCGGTCAGCCAAGCCGACGATTCGCAGGGCGTGTGTGGCGCGTTCGGCGGCTGTGTGCGACGCGATCCGTTGCCGGCTGTAAAGCAGTGGTAGCTCGACATTTTCCAGCGCCGAGGTGCGGGCGAGCAGGTTGAAGCCTTGGAAGACAAATCCAATTTTTTGGTTACGAATGTCGGCTAATTGTTCGCGTTCCAACTTGGACGCGTCGACGCCATCAAGCAGATACTGTCCGCCTGTGGGTCGGTCGAGACAACCGAGAATATTCATCAGCGTGGACTTACCGGAACCGCTGGCACCCATGATGGCGACAAACTCGCCGGTCTGAATTTCCAGCGTCACGCCACGGACGGCATGCACATCCACCTCGCCGGTATGGTAGGTTTTGTGGACGTCCACAAATTGAATGACGGCGCTCATCTTACCGGAAGCGCATGCCACCACCGGCGAGCGGGTTGCTTGTCTGCGTGCCAGCTTTGTAAATTGCGCTAGTGATAACCTGATTGCTCTCGCTTAACCCCTCGGTCACTTCGGTGTATATACCATCGCTGATACCGATTTTGATTTTAACCGGCGTGGGTTTGCCGTCCAGCGTGTACACGGTGCGGGCAAAGCGGCGCTCACTTTTGTCGCGTTTACCGGCGGCGCTGTTAGCGATTGGCGGAACGGCGTTGGTGGCGGTTTCAGCAGGCCGGAACCGCAGCGCCGCGTTCGGAACGCTGAGAGCGTTGTCGAGTTGGGCAATGATGATGGAGACGTTGGCGGTCATGCCGGGCTTGAGCTTCATGTCTGGATTGTCTACGGCGATGACGGTGTCGTAGGTCACGACGTTCTGGACGGTGAGCGGAGCATTGCGGACTTGAACAACTTTGCCGTGAAACGTCCGGTACGAAAACGCGTCGACAGTAAAATCCACGTCCTGACCAACGACAATGCCGCCAATATCTGCCTCCGCGACATTGGAATCGATCTGCATCTTGGTTAAGTCGTTGGCAATGGTGAACAACGTCGGCGCGCTGAGGCTGGCGGCGACGGTCTGGCCGACCTCTACATTGCGGGAGATCACGATTCCGTTAACTGGTGAGCGGATTGTGCAATGGAGTAAATCTACCTGGACTCGCGCCAATGTTGCTTGGCGATTTTGCAGCACAGCTTCGGCTTGATGCAGGCTGGCAACGGCGGTGTCGAAGTCGGATTGTGGAATGAGCTTGCCGGCGAGTAATTCCTGCGCGCGCTTGGCGTTGATCTGGGTGAGTTCGAGCGCCGCGCGGGCATTGGCGACATCGGCGGCGGCGAGCTTGACGTTGGCGTCGTAGATGAGGGGTTCGATTTCAGCAACGATCTGGCCATTTGTGACCGGCGAATTGAAATCCACCGGCAACTTCGCAATCGTCCCGGAAATCTGGCAGCCAACGGTGACATTGGTGACCGGATTGAGGGTGCCGGTTGCTGTGATGGTCTGGATCATTTCCCGGCGCGTCACGGTGGCGGTTTGGTATTGGGTGCCGTCATGATTCTGCCGGTGCCACCACCAGCCAATGCCGGCTCCAACCAGCGCCAGCAGGGCGACAATTAAAATCCATTTCCAACTACGGCTCACATTTTTAGGCACGTTCAATTTCTCCGATCAACGGGGGTGATGACAACGCTAACTTGATTAAACCCGATTGTCTGTAAAAAGTTGCGGATAATCGTTTCCGCGTTTTGCTGGGCGTTACTGAGAATACCCATCTGCACTGCCGCCTGCCGCACATCTTCCAGAGCGGCCCGGCGCGCGCTTTGTTCTAGGTCGGGATTAAGTCTGACCCACGGCGTCCACCACGTTTTACTGCGGTCCCAGACTTTCGTTTCCGTGTCATCGAGCGACACGTCAATGATGCTGGCTGGCGGCAACCGGATCAACACCGCCTTGCCGGTTTGACTGGCCGTGGCGCTGGCGAGATTGACGCCACCCAGGACTTTGGCTTGCACGAGCATCAGCACCTGCTCGTTGCCGAACGGGACTTTCTGCTCTTTCAGGCCGATGACTTTCTGGATGTTGTAGCGAACGGTGACCAAATCATTGAGCAGTTGGATTTGCCGGAGAATTGCCGGCGCCGCAACGGTTGTTTGACTGGTCGGCTGTTGCGGAAAATACCTGTAATACACCGCCAGCCCGGCGAGGCCGATAATGACGGCCGAGACAAAATAGAATTTAATGGCGCGCCACATTGGTCACCAATCCCGCTGCCGGAACGAAACAAACTGCCCTTTGCCAACCGGCTGGGTATACGGTCGCTGGCTTTTGACGGTGACGAAATGCTGTTGCCCGATTTTTAGCGCAATCAACCCAGCCAGCGCCTCATCGGTGACCATGAACCCCAATACTTCACGCTCGATGACGCCCTGCGCCGGGATGCGAATCGTGCCCAGCGTCGTCGGCTCATAGTAATCTTTCTCGTGAGCCAGTAGAACAAACCATTCGCGTTTCAAAATCACCTCATACGGATTCGGATTTTTCAACCGCAACGACACAATCACCATGCAGCTGGCGTCCACGCGGTCAACGGCGGTTTCGAGCAGTTGGACAATGTAATTTGTGCCGCCGTATGTGTGAACTTGGCTCGGTTGCGAAAACGCCTGCGCATCCCGCAAGCGCAACCACGCCAGCGTGCTGAGACTGATGACGTTGACGAGGACAATTGCGCCGATGACAATCTTCAGCCATTTATTCTTCATGGCTGTTCCACCGCGCTGGTCCGCGTCCCGACCGCAAACGTCGCTACAAGTTTCATTGCCGGCAATTATAGCCGTTTTTGCCACGGCGCAATAGCAATTCTTAAGCCACGTTCCGGTCGGCAACCGGCGAATATCGATAAACTTCATCGAGCGGCGTCGTGCCGGCTGCGGCTTTCGCGATGCCGTCAGCACAGATGGTGATCATGCCGTCTTTGATTGCCAAAGCGTGCAACTCATCCACACGTGCACCCCGGCGCAATGCGGCTCCAACTGCCGGCGTGACTTCGAGCATTTCAGTAAGCGTTGTGCGACCCCGGTAACCAGTTTGCCCGCACTTGGCGCAGCCGACGGACTTGCGGAACTTGTGTGGCAAGGTCGTCCAGTCCAAGCCACCTTCCTGAGCTAGTTTCTGCGCTTGGGCCAATTGACTTCGGGTCGGTTCCGCCGCAACACTGCATTCTCGGCATAGCACCCGAACTAAACGCTGGGCGACCACCAACTTGGCGGTATCGGCAACCAAGAACGGCGCTAAGCCAATGTCCATGATTCGCGTCAACGCGCTTGCGGCGCTACTGGTATGAAGCGTGGTCAGGACCAGATGGCCGGTCAGTGCCGCTTGCACGGCAACCTGCAATGAGTCGAGGTCGCGCATTTCTCCAATCATGATCACATCGGGATCGCTTCGTAGAAATGACCGCATGACACGGGCAAAGGTCAGACCAACGTTCTGATTGACCGGCACCTGCGTCACCCCCGGCAATAAATATTCCACCGGATCTTCGACGCTCATGACTTTCACGCCGGGCTTGATCACTTCCTGGAGACAGGCGTAAAGCGTGGTTGTCTTGCCGGAGCCCGTCGGACCAGTACAGAAGACGATGCCATTTGGGGTCTGTAGATGCCGCCGTAGTGTCGTCCGGTGCTGCGCCGAATACGGCAACTGGTCGAGAGTGCGTTGGGCTTCCCCCTGCCGCAAGAACCGGGCCGTCAGGTTTTCTCCAAGGACGGTGGGGATAATGCAAACTCGCAGATCCAGCCGTGAGTCGTCCAAATCCAGAACAATGCGGCCGTCTTGCGGTACGTCCTTTACGTTCACATCGCAGTGGCCCAGTTGTTTCCATTGCTCGATGAGCGCCGGCAATAGCCGCACATCGGCGGTCACCGCCGTGTGTAACACGCCGTCCACCCGGTACCGCAAATGGAGTTGGGAAATCTGGCCGTCGGTTTGCGATTCGAGATGGAAATCAGTGGCGCGCATTGCCGATCCGAGCCGAATCATCAGGTTTACGGCCTGAGCTACCGGCTCGCCGGCATTCACCCCATTCTGTTTTCCGCCGACCGCCGCCAGCTTAGCTGTAAGCGCATCAATCAGCGGATGAATATCAGCCACCAATTCGATGCGCGGCTGCTGGCCTTTAACGAATCGTTCCACATCGGTCCGGTAAAACCGCCATTGCCGACCGGCTTTCATACCTTTAATCTTGCCGGCGCGCAGCCAGCGATAGAACGTTGGCCGGGTGGTTTTCAGCAGTGCAATTGCCTGCTCCATATCGAGTAATTCTTCAGCTACGACCGCTGCTTGAGGGTTGGCGAGAGCCTTTTTTTGTTTCATGACCATTAGCTCCTTTATGGTCGTGATATATCATAGTGCTTATGAATTACAATGATAATTGTCAGCGACTACTGAAACACCGCGTCAAATCAACCCCAGCTCCTTCAAGCTCACGAAGTCCTGTTCGCGTCCGGCGCTGCGTCGGCCGAGGATGATATGGTCGTGAACGGCGATGCCGAGTATCTCGCCGGCCTTAACCAAGCGCCGTGTGATTGTAATGTCTTCGTTGCTCGGTGTCGGGTCTCCACTTGGATGGTTGTGAACGAGAATCATGCCGGCAGCAGATGCCGTGATGGCGTCCTTGAAAACCTCGCGCGGCTCGACAACACTGGCGTTCAACGAACCTCGTGAGACCGGACAGCTTTTGAGGAGCGCGTTTTTAGTGTTGAGCAGCAGGACGTGAAATTCTTCCCGGTCGAGCAACCTAAAATCTTCCCGGACACAGGCCGCTGCCTCTGCCGGTGTGGTGATGATGCGCATTGCCGACCGGGAATATTCCGCCAACCGGCGGGCCAACTCAAACGCCGCCTTCAATTGAATCGCCTTCGTCTCGCCGACGCCTTTGGTTTTCGCAAGCGCTTCGAGCGGGGCGCCGGCGAGTTGGTCGAGTGCGCCGAACTGCCGGATCAATTCTTGCGCCAACTGAATCGCCGACACGCCTTTCGTCCCAGTGCGTAGCAGAATCGCCACCAACTCCGCCTCGGTCAACGCCAGCGGCCCGCGCTTTTTGAGCCGTTCGCGCGGACGTTCATCTTCCGGCATCTCGCGGATGAGATAACTGCGCATGCCGGCAACGATGGCGAACCGGCGCCGGTGTGTCGAGGAGATTTTCGCTGGCTGACCGGCGGATTTGACAGACGCGCGTTCGCCGCTATGTTGCCGAGTCGCAGTCAGCCAAAGGAAATTAAAATGCCAATTACAAAACAACCAACGATTATTGCCTGGTTAAAGCCAACGTGCGGCTGGAGCAACGGCGTCCGCGCCACATTCAAGAAATACGACCTAGCCTACGAAGATCGCAACATCATCGTAAATCCCGAGCATCGGGCTGATATGGAAGCGCGCACCGGCCAAGAGTTGTCGCCGTGTGTCGAGGTGGATGGCCACATTCTGGCCGATATCAGCGGGGCTGAAGTGGAAGCGTGGATGATTAAACGCGGTTATATCAAGCCGAGCGCTGCGCCGACTGAGGTGCCAAATAATTCTGCCTGTCAAACGCACGGCGGTACTGTCCCGGTCTAGCTCGGCACCGGCGTGTTACTCTTCGGCGACGACGTACGGCTTTAATTCGCCGGCCAGCACGCGCGGAATTTGCGCGCGGAGAATGACCTTGCCGGCTTCGTGTTCGCGCGCCGTGACATAACCGGCCCGGTACACCAGCGCAATCGCTTGTTGCCGGTTCGCCGGAATCGCCAGCGTGACGCTGACGCGCCGGTCGCTGAGCCGCAGCGCGATTTCTTCCTGTAACACATCGAGATTTGTTCCGCACTTCGCCGAAATCGCCACGCTACCGGGATGTTCGCGCTGCAATCGCTCCAACACCGACCGGTCTTCGCCAATCCGATCGATCTTGTTCAGCGCCACCACGGTCGGCTTCGTGCCGGCATCGAGTGCGTTCAGCACGACCGCGACCGCAGCGATTTGCTCGTGCACTTGCGGATGCGTCACGTCCACGACGTGCAACAGCAAATCCGCTTCAGTGGTTTCTTCGAGCGTCGCCTTGAAAGATTCGACCAGATGATGCGGCAGCTTGCGCAAAAAGCCGACCGTGTCGCTCAGTAAAATATTTTGGTTATTCGGCAACCGGTGTTTGCGTGTCGTCGGATCCAGTGTCGCAAACAACTTATCTTCCGCGAGCACGCCGGCATCGGTCAGCTTGTTCATCAACGTGCTCTTACCGGAGTTCGTGTAGCCAATAATTGAGACGCGCGGCCAATGTAGTTTCTCGCGGCCGCTGCGTTCGATGCGCCGGTTTTTCCGGACTTCTTCGAGTTGCCGCTGCAAGCGCGTGATTTTTTCCTGCACGCGCCGGCGGTCCACTTCTAATTGCGTTTCGCCCGGCCCCCGGCAGCCGACGCCACCGCGTTGCCGGGACAAGTGCGTCCACATACCGGTCAGGCGCGGCAACATATAATGAAGCTGGGCCAGCTCGACCTGAATCTTGCCTTCCCGAGTCCGTGCGCGTTGCGCAAAAATGTCGAGGATGAGTTCCGTCCGGTCGATCACTTTCACGGTCGGGCCGAAAATTTCGCACAGATTGCGGCCCTGCGCCGGCGACAAGTCGTCGTCAAAAATTACGGTATTGGCAGCCAACGCCTGACAGCGGGTAGCGATCTCGTCAGCCTTGCCTTTGCCGACAAAGGTTGGCGCGCTCGGAGCGTCGCGTTTCTGGGTGAGCAACTCGAGAACGGCGACGCCGGCCGATTCGGCGAGTTCCCGGAGTTCGGCGAGTGAATCCTGTGCCGCCCAACGATCCTGACCGGGTCGCTCCAAGCCGATGAGCAACGCCGCCTCTGGTGGCGGCGCTTGGGTGTCGTACATCTTTAGTGCGATGGTAGTTTCTCCAAAATTCGGGTCGCCGTGACTGCCGGCGGTTCATCCGCCGCGACTGGAATCCAGATTAAACCCGGCTCCCGGCGAAACCAAGTCAATTGTCGCCGCGCAAGTTGCCGGGTGCGCGTTTTGATGAGTGCAACTGCTGCCGGTAACGTCAATTCACCGGCAATGTATCCGGCCAGTTCCCGGTAACCGGCCGCTTGCATGGCAATCGGATTTTTTGCCAACCCATGCGCAAGCAATTGCCGAACTTCAGCCACCCAACCGGCGGTGATTTGCTCGTCAATCCGCTGTTCAATCCGCGCGAACAAATCTTGCCGGTCGCGTTCCAATCCAAAAATGAAATCCGTTGGTTTGCTTGTTTGTGTCTGGAATTCACGGATGGACCGACCGGTGGCGTGAAACACCTCTAGCGCGCGAATGAGTCGGCGCGGATTGTGCCGGTCAATCGTGGCGGCGGCCTGCGGATCGAGTTGCTGGAGTTCGGTAAAAAGTTTTTCCGCCGGCAAGGCTTCAAGCCGGTCACGCAAGACGTCGTTGCGGCCGGGGCCGGTGAACAATCCTTGCCGGAGTGAGCGCACGTACATGCCGGTGCCGCCGACAACCAAAGAGCGAGCCAGATGCGGACCGGCGAGTTCGACGAATTGTTTTACGTCGAATGATTCGTTGATGTCGCAAACGTCGATGAGGTGGTGTGGGACTTGCCGGCGCTCGGCCGATGTCGGTTTGGCGGTGCCGATGTCCATGCCGCGGTAGACCTGCATCGAGTCGGCGGAGACGATTTCCGCGCCGAGCCGGTTAGCAAGCTCGAGTGCGATTGCACTCTTGCCAGAAGCGGTTGGCCCAACGAGAAAGACCGGGAACATGCGGTGCACGATAAAATAAAACCAATACGCTGGCGACGTAAATCAGCATTGAACGACTGTCCCGGTCAGACTAGGATGCCGGCGTGAGCGAATCAATTCTTTCCAAGGCCATCACCGAATCGTGCGCCGCAATACAATCTTTGGCGGCGCAACAACCCACGTTTGACCGGCTTGCCGCCGCCACCGTTCAGTGCCTGCGTGCCGGTAATAAGGTGCTCACCTGCGGCAACGGCGGGAGCGCCGCTGACGCGATGCACATGGCCGAGGAATTTATCGCTCGGTACCGGAGTAACCGGCGCTCGCTGCCGGCGGTTTGCTTGAATGCCGACCCGACCGTGATTACCTGCATCGCCAATGATTTCGGCTACGATGAGATTTTCGCTCGGCAAGTCGAAGGCCTCGGCGTGTGCGGTGATTTATTGGTCTGCTTCACAACTTCCGGTAACTCAGTGAACTGTCTGCGCGCTCTCGCCGTTGCCAAGGCGCGCGGTTTAATCACCGTCGCACTGCTCGGCAAAGACGGTGGCAAAGCAAGAGGGATCGCGGATTTTGAATTCATCGTCGGCAACTCAGACACGGCGCGAATTCAAGAAGCGCACACGTTAATCCTCCACGCGTTGCTCGAAGTCGTGGAGCGCGAGTTCCCGGCTTAGCGCTCGTCCGCTCGGCGCCAGTCGATAGGCAGCCAGGCAAGAACCTGACCGCTGATTTGTTGCAGCGCTTGGCCGACATGACCGCCGTGGCGGCGGGACAGTCGGTTGAGTAGCAACAACGGCAACAGCATGAGAGCAACCCGCGCGAGGAACACCAGTCGCGTCGCGTCGAGGATGAGCAGGCCAGCTTGGAAGTGTACCCCAGCAAACATGTGGAGAATCTTCGCGCCGGCAAACGGCGCCAGTCCGGCCGCCACGGTGTTGCACACAAACGCGATGTTCATGTACGCGCTCCGGGACGAGCCTTCCGCGCTGCCCAACATCATATCGGTAATCCCAACGCCAATTCCCGCTGTGAGCACGCCCTGCACGACGAAATAAATCGCCAGCAATACCGACCACGACGCCCGGTCGCTCGCCACCAGCAGCCAGAGCAGGTTGATCAGCGCCAACGGCGGCAACAAGAGCGCAAACAGTGTGCGCGCCCCAAAGCGATCCACAAAATTTCCCCAAAACCGCAATGTGAGCGCGGCTCCCAGCGCGGCCAGCGTATCCATCCAAACCACAAAGCCGTCGCCCACGTGGAGTGTGGACTTCAGGCAGCGAATTGTAATTGGCCCGACGCATGCGGCGGCAAAACTGAACAGCACCCCGAAGATCAGGAAGTTGGCGAAGACCCGGTTGCGGAACGGAATGGCGAGCCGCTTGATGAACGGTTCCCGGTCGACGTTCTGGCGGACCGGCGCTTCCGGGACTGCCATAAGCGCCAGATTGCCCAGGATACTTGCGAGCACGGCCACTGCCAGCAGGACTTGGAACCGCCACAATTCTGGCTGGCTGCCGAGAAATAGGCCGCCCAAAGCCGTCGCGACGACCAGCACGGTTTGCCACTGGGTCCGCAACGTCCCAAAAAACCGGCCGCGCGTTTCGCCGGGCACGTTATCGTCCAAAATCGGGAACCAGCCGGGAAAACCGAGCGCGCGCAATGCAGCATAGCAGCCCATGACGACCGCGGTTATCCGCACGGCGCCGGCCGCGCTACAAACCGACCGTGTCCACGGAATCAGAATCATCAACGCGAGTAACACCGTCGAGCACCAGTAGAATGGCACCATGATGCGCTTCTTACCAGCGACATCCACCACTGGACTCATCAACGCCGTGAGGATGGCGGCCAACGGCGTCAGCGCAAAAAAGAACGCCAGCACCGTGTCGCTGGCTAACGGATCTAGGCGCAGGACGAACAGCGAGATGACCCGCTCGTTGACGGCCAGCCAAAACACAATCGACAAACACGAATAAAGCGTCGCGTAGCGCCGGCCCGCCCGCATCTGGTCGCCGGTCAACAGTGCCGGCTCGGCGCGAATTGTAAATCTGGGTCGCAGCATCGAGCTTAAATATTATTGGCGAAACTTAATCGGAATCAGCCTTGGGTTGTGTAGAGGCCGGTGGTTCCGGTTTTTTCTCAATGAGCCACCACGGCGTAGTCATGGCTGCATCACCTTCCTCTTTTGAACAAAACCGGTGCATGGAGTCGGTGGTGAAATACCGCCAGAATGAGGCCTCGTATTGCTTGTCAATAATCTGAAACGCCCCGGCTTGCTCTTGTTCCTTCAAGAAATCCCGGTAAGCGTCCAACGGCTCCATGCCGGCCTGCTGAAAAATCACTCGGCCGCCGTATTTTTCGTAAAGCGCCTGATTGATCTTCCACCGGCTGACCCATTGCTGCGCAATGCGCCGCCACATTGGGCGCATCTCCTCTCCCAAACCCATGCTTTGCGCCTGTATTTCCCGAAACGTTTTCAGCACTTGCTCGGTGGACTTTAGTAGTTCTGCTTTCACTGTGCGTTCCCGGTCATTGAACGCGGCGGATTCCAGCTCCTTGCGAAGCTTGAGCGCGTCGTGCTCCAACTCAAGCTGCTGTTGTTGCCGTTTTTCTTCTGTCTTGAACGTGAACAGATCGAGTTCCACCTCTGTCGGCGCGATGTTGTTTTCTTCGGCGAACTTTTCCAGCAACGTTCCAAAAATCAGGCCGTTCAACTTAGCTTTATCGGCGCTGGTGATTTCTTTGCCGCACACAATCGCGATCACTACTTGATTGGATGCGGTCGCAGCCGGTAAATTGGTTTGCGCCGAACCAATGGCGGTCACCAACCCGAGGCCGAGCATGAGTATAACGCGTTTCATGGCTGCCAAGCGTAACCAGCCGCAGCTACCGGCACAAGCCAAAGTGCTCGGTTTCGTTGGGCCGGCCGTCGCGCCGACCATTTCAGGCGTGACCGGTCGCCGGGCGCCGCTATAATCCGCCCGCGATGGCGAATTCCACTACCGACGGCCTGACACCGATGATGCAGCAGTACCGGCGCGTCAAACACCAGATTCCTGGTGACGCGCTCCTGCTGTTCCGGCTCGGCGATTTCTACGAAATGTTTTTCGACGATGCCAAGACCGCCGCCGGCCTGCTCAACCTCACGCTGACCGCTCGTAACGGCACGCCGATGTGCGGCATCCCGCACCACGCCGCCGAAGGTTACATCGGCAAGCTGCTTCGGCACGGCAAGAAAGTCGCGATTTGCGACCAGATTGAAGAAGCCAAACCCGGTAAGCTCGTCCAGCGCGACGTCACGCAGATCATCAGTCCCGGCACGCATTTTGACACCCACATCCTCCACGCCGACCAGAACAATTTCATCGCCGCCATCTGTCCCGGCTTCGGCTTGGCGCTGATTGATCTGACTACCGGCGACTTTAAAGTCACCGAACTCGCCACCATCGAACAGCTACAAAACGAACTCACGCGCGTTCGCCCGGCAGAGATTATCGTGCCAGCAGAATGGTTCGAGGAAGCCAAGCTGCTCATCCCAACTGCGGCGCCGTACGACGGTTGGACGTTTGAGCGCGAGACAGCGTTTTTCACTTTGCGCGATCATTTCAAGGTGCAATCGCTCGACGGTTTCGGCGCGCGCGATTTGACTGTCGGCATCGGCGCAGCCGGCGCGGCATTGCATTACCTCCAGCAAGCGCTCCGCCGCAAGACCGACCACATCCACCGGCTCAGTGTCTACCGCGTGACCGATTTCATGGTGCTCGACGCGGTGACTCAGCGCAATCTCGAGCTCCTCGAATCCGCCAGGGCCGACCGCCGGTATACGGTGATTGGCTGCCTCGACCGGACGAAAACGCCAATGGGCGCGCGGCTGCTTCGCGAATGGGTCACGCATCCGTTGCGCGAAGTGCAGCCGATTGTGGAACGTCAGGATGTCATCAGCAAATTCTGCACGGCCACGACTGTGCTCGCGGAGTTTCGGGACCAACTCGGCAACGTCCGCGACATGGAACGGACACTGGCCCGGTTGAGCGTCGGCACCGGTAACGCGCGCGACCTCGTGGCGTTGAAAGATTCGCTCGCGGCCTTACCGGCGTTGCGGCAGACGCTGGCCGGCGTCGCGGGAACCGGGCTGTTGGCCGCGTTGACCGGCCAGATTACGGAATTGCCCGGTGTGGTGGATTTGATCACACGCGCCATTGATGACGCGCCGCCGCTGACATTGAAGGACGGCGGACTCATCAAGCCCGGTTACGCGCCGGAACTCGATGAACAGCGCAGCGCTGCCAAGTCCGGCAAGGACTGGATTGCCGCGCTCCAGCAGCGCGAAGCCGAACGCACCGGCATCGCGTCGCTGAAGGTCCGGTACAACTCCGTTTTCGGCTACTACATCGAAATCACAAAATCCCATCTCACGAAAGTGCCGGGCGATTACATCCGCAAGCAAACAGTTGCGACCGGCGAACGCTACTACACGCCCGAGTTGAAGGAGATGGAAGGCAAGATTCTCGGCGCGGAAGACCGCGCGCACGCGCTGGAGTTTGAATTATTTCTCCAAGTTCGCGCTGCGGTGATTGAGAAGTCGGTTGCGATTCAACAATCCGCCGCCGCCATCGCCGCACTTGACGCGCTAGCCGGCTTGGCAGAGCTCGCCAGGCATCAGAACTATTGCCGGCCGGTGGTGAACGCGACCGGCGCAATCGAAATTATCGACGGCCGGCATCCGGTTTTGGAGCAAACCTTGGTCGAGGAACGGTTTGTGCCGAACGACACATTGCTCAACACGCCGGACAATCTGGTGTTAATCATTACCGGGCCAAATATGGCCGGCAAGAGCACCTATATCCGGCAAGTCGCATTGCTAGTGTTGCTGGCGCAAGTCGGTTCTTTCATCCCGGCGAAGCAAGCCACCATTGGGCTCGTCGACCGCATTTTCACGCGCATCGGCGCGACCGACGACTTGTCGCGCGGCCAAAGCACGTTCCTCGTCGAAATGAACGAGACCGCTAATATTTTGAACAACGCCACCGGCCAGAGCCTCATCATTCTCGATGAAATCGGGCGCGGCACGAGCACGTTTGACGGCTTGAGCATCGCGTGGGCGGTGGCGGAACATTTACATAATGTCGTCGGCGCCAAGACGCTGTTCGCGACGCATTACCACGAATTGACCGAGCTGGCCGTGACGTTGCCGGGAGTGAAGAACTACAACGTCGCCGTCCGCGAATGGCACGACCAGGTCATTTTCCTCCACAAGATTCTCCCCGGCGGCACCGACAAGAGCTATGGCATCCAAGTCGGCCGCCTCGCCGGCTTGCCAAAAGCTGTGATTGCGCGCGCCAAGGAAGTGCTGGGTAACCTCGAGGAATCCGAGCTTTCAGCCGAGGGCAAACCAAAGCTCGCGAAGACGAAGAAGAAGTCGGAAGTCCGGGAAGCACCGCAAATGTTTCTGTTCGGCGAAAAGAAAAAATGATTCCGGCGACGTTTCTCGCGGCTTACATGGTAGTAGGCGCTGGACAGACTCAGGGCTCCGACACTACTGGCGTCATCACCGCACCAAAACCTGGCCCGGCGGACCGACAAGGTGATGGTATTCACATTTACAATTTTGCTCGCCACGTTCGCCAAGGTCAATCGGACTCTGACGGCAGAAGAACGCCAAGCGCTCCTGAAACTTCGCAACCCCGACGAATATACTAGCGCCCCCGCCTACATCTACTCCACACCGGTTCACGAAGCGGTGCCGTTACCGGATACGGATTCTTTCTTCAGAGCGCCGATGAAATGAAAACTGCGCTGGTAGTTGTTGCGCTGTGCTCGACCGGATTCGCGACCGGCCTATCGGTAATTCCCGGTTGGCCACCGGACCGCTCGGTTACGTTGAGCGTGTTGTCGGTAACGAATACGGAGGCGCGTATCGAGAATGGCTACAAGTAGGGCTTGGGGTGGCTCCGGTTACCTCCGCGTGACTGTGTCGGCCGCCGAAGCCAAAGTGGAATACGTCCGCCCCGACCGGTCGCTAGCGCACTCGGATATCATTCCCGCCGGCAGCAACCCCTGAAACACCCGGCGATAGCGTGCCGGACTTGCGCTTTACCGGGGTTGGAATGGGTGTATATTCCGGTGCCGAGAGGCAGGAGGTACATGATGAAACTGGAACTGACTGAACAAGAGTGTCAGGAATTGACCAACCTCGTCCGGGCGGCGCATAGCGACTTAGGCTCTGAGATTCATCACGCGCGCGACAACCAGTATCGCGAAACGTTGCACATCCGTCGCCGCGTACTCGAAGAGCTGCTCAAACGCCTGAATGCCGAAATGAAAATGGCCGCGTGACTGCGGCAAATGTTGCTTGGAATAGGTTGAAGGAAGAGGCGTGTGGGATGAATGAGACAAAAGCGCGTCTTGTTACAGCGGAAACGCTTCATTAAGCCAGCGCAGCGCGTCAAAGTAAAGCTCATCCAAGGGACGGACGCTTGCGCAATACTGCGTGTGATTCGGCGACTGCGGGTTGTCGAAACAAGGATTCGTCGTGCGTTCGGCGGAAGTAGCCTTCGGTAATAATTTGCGGAATTGTTCGACGTCTTTATCGAGCTGTGGGTCTTCTTTAGATTTGTACTTCTTGCATATGTAAACCCGCGTCGTGTAGCTCTCTAGAATTCTTCTAGCCGCCTTCGAATCCGTACAGGAAACACCGAGTTCCGATTTCTTGCCGCTGCAAGTATCAGCGTCTTCAGTTACGCAGACATATTTCATATTGGAGCTTGTGCGGATCGCTAATCCCCAGAAAGCGACTTCAGTATGCCGAGCGTGGAACGAGACCTTACAGCTAATGATACCTAGTACACGCCACTTGGTGTCGTCCTTGTAAATAACATACAAATCTGTATCAGGATAATCTTTTATCTGATTCTGGTCGCAAGGACGTTTAACCGGCAATGTGCTGTATTCAATAATCTGATCAACTAAGCCAGCGTCCTGCAAAACGCGACTCAGTTCCTTGCGGCTGCCTTTGATGACGAAAATCTTATGCTCGTTAAGTAACGGGTTAAGAATTCGCGCCACAACCGACTCCAGATTGTTTCCAGCTTGCGTTCGTGCAGCCTGCGCGATCCGGTTGTCAGTCATTTCTGTTTGGCCTTTTTGCGAATCGTGTACGTCGTTTTGCTATCTGCCATTATTGTTGATATCGGTATGCTTTTAGATTTTTCGACCTGTATCTCGGCGAGATGCATTTGCTTAAGTTCAGCGGTAACACGCTCAGCGGATATGGCGCAATATCTTTTAGAGAGGTCTAGGTGGACGTAATGCCTGCCGGTCCGGGCGGCGACGGTGGCCACGGTGCCGGTACCTCCGAATGGATCTAGAATGACGTTGCCACGGTAGCTGTAAAATTTTATGAGTCGGTATATGAGTTCTTCTGGAAATGGAGCTGGATGCCCTTCTTCTTTTTGTTCTGGTGCTTTACGGCCGTGTTTCGGCGGGTATAGACTTTTCAAAAATGGTTGCCGGCCGCGCGTCTCAGGCGAAATCCGCCAGAAGGCATCGGAAAATTTGATGAATTCTTCACTGGTTATGTCGGCGTCGGCTTTGTTGCCTTCTAGCGTCCACGAACCCTTCGAGAAGACGAGGACGTATTCCCAACTCGGTAGCACGTGCGGATTGCGCGGGCTCTTCCATGAACCCCATGCGGTCCGGCGGCGAATGGTTTGTTTGTACCAGAGAATTTCGGTACGCATGATGAAACCGAGTTTTTTCAAGTCTCGCGTCATATCATAGTGGACTGGTTTGAAATCCTTGATACTAGTCGGGGCTATGTTGAGAGCAAATCGACCTCCCGGTGCCAGCACGCGGTAAAGCTCACTCCAGAATTTCGTAAGCCATTGCAAATACTCATCATAAGGCATCTTGTCATTATGGGAGTCGTACTGAAGGCCGACATTGTACGGTGGAGACGTAATGGCTAAATGGACGGATTCTGCTGGCATGGCTTGCAAGATCGCGTGGGAATCGCCACATATGATCTGGTCCTTCCACCAGTCACTGGTAGTAGTCGGTGGTGGAAAATTCAGGATACTTAACTGCGGTTGGACGGAGCTTGGCATGGCCTTTGTCTAGCAAAACCTGACGTGTTTGCCGACAGAAAACTACGCTCTGACGTTTGATGGTTATGGCGTACGCGCCAAAATTTCCCACGCCTTTTGGATGTAGAACCGGTAGTTCGCCAATGACGTGCCGTTGGGAATCCGATGATCGAGACCGAGTATGCAACCGCCGGTACGCACCATCGGCGGAATCTTGTATTCCAGTTCCGTAGTGATTTCTTCCTGGCTCCGACGCAGGACGTGCTTGTCGATGCCACCCATAAACGCCAGCTTTGTGCCGTATTGCTCACGCAATTTCACAATGTCCATCCCGGCAGCCGGTTCGCACGGATAGATGAAATTTAAGCCGGCCGCTATCAGTGCCGGGATGATCGGGCGCATATCGCCATCGCTGTCTTGCTTGAATAAGCGCGCGCCGCGTTCGCGAGCCACATCCCATACCCGCCGGTAATACGGCGCGATGAATTCCTCCACCTGCCGTGGCCCGAACAACGGCCCGCTCCGCCCGGCCATGTCTTCGTGGACAAAAAGCTGGTCGAACTGCACGCGCTTAATCGCCCGCACGGCCGTGTCGCCGAATGTCTGCAACATATCGTGGAGCAATTCCGGTTGCTCGTAGCAAGCCAGCGCAACCGCTTCCTCGCCCATCAGTTGCCGGGGCTCATCAAACCCACCCGGGATGGTCACTGCAGTTGCTTTACCTGGTCCGGGCCGGCTAGTGCCGATGCGTGCTTCTGAAAATTCATAGTTGTGTTTGATTCGCCGCCAGTCATCCATGTTGGTGACGGGATAAGTTGTCGGCAATGCGATGGTTGCCGCCTGTTTTTGTAACTCCATTCGGCGGCCCATCCGGTCGCGATACACCAGCATGGCTGCGGTTTCTTCGAGAATCACTTCCGCATCGCCACCAAGCCATCCGGTGTTAACTGGTAATTCTGTTTCCTCAGGAAACCGGAAGTGGAACACAGAAAGGTCGAGTTCAGGCAGGGTTGCACCTTGCGCCGCCCATTCTTCCTTCAAGCCTAGTAACGGCCCAAAAATCTCAGTGAAAAGCGGTCGCGTGTTCGACCGGAACGTCATGTAATCCAGATATTCTTCCCGGGGCACGACTTCACCACAACGGCGGATAGCGAGCGCGGCGTGGAACGACTGGATGTGCTGAACTGCCGGCGGCGGAACTGTGTTTGGCATAACCTGTGTCTAGCAAACGCGTCCATCGTTGCCGACAGAAAACTTTACCGGCGCTAACAGCGTGCGCTATATTGCCGGTTATGAGTTCATTTACCTGTCAACACTTGAACGTGGCGGATGATCAGTGTTTGCTACTGAAAGCCGACTGTGTGCCGGGTCGCAAAGGCTGTGTGTTGGCCGGTCAGACGACCTTCCTCGTGCCGGCCGAGGAGCGGATCCGGCAACGCGCCGAAGAAAAACGACAGCTAGTCAGTTCCCAAAAATCAGAACGATCTCCGACTGGAGAGACGGATCAAGTTGCGCGGCGAGTTTGCGATCATCGGCGAACTTCAGGTTAAATTGTTTAGCGAAAACCGCCGTGGCGAGATACCGGCGGGCGCGGTCGGCGGACTTGCCGTCTTGCGCGTAGAACTCGCCCAGTTGTTGGATCGTTGCCGGCAGCAAATCGCGCCAAAGGATGGTCAGCGCGCCGTATGGCAAAGTGAACGTCAATTCCGTATCCGTCGCGCCGGTCAGCTTGCCATCAACATGCGCGCCTCGCGTGACGATTTTGCTGGCCTCAAACGGCTTGCGCGCGAAATCGGCGGCCAACATTCTTTTCAACTCCACCAACCAGTACAACATGGCGCGGCGCTGAGCGAGCGCTTGCTTGCCGGCCGGTGTTATAGGTTTCGGCAGCATGGCGTCGAGTTTGTCGAGCGCGGATTTGAAATCGTAATTAGTTAACGGCGTCTCGAGCGCTTGGACTTGTCGGATTTCGGCGTCGGCGCGTTGTTGGGATTGTTCTTCAGCGAGGCGTTGCTGGGCCTCGGCTGCGGCATTTAGCTTCGCATCCTCCAGTTTCTGTTGGGCGAGTTGCTGGGCTTTTAGAATGTCAGCTTCAAGCTCGGCGAGTTGTATTTTGAATGCGGGGGAAAGCAACCAATCCCGCGCAGCGCTCACTGCCTTAAGCGCAGCGTCAAGTTTTCCGGTTTGTTTGAGCCGGTCAATCTCAGCAAACACGCTAGGAATTCGCTGAATGTCGTCGGTAAGTTTCTTTGCCAACGGTTGGAGCGCGTAAGCCCATGGCTGATCAGAATCGGGTTTTCGCTGTTGGTATTGTTCAAATGCTAGGCGGGCCGCGTTGGTTTGACCGGCAGACAGATACTTGAGACCGGTGAGCATTTGCGAAAATGCCGCGGCCCAATCCGGCCAATTTGTTGCGACAGCGGCCGGTAATGTATCGAGCATCAGCGCGGCAAGCGGTTCGGCTAGGTTGGCAATGGTAATTTTCCCCGGCAAGGCGGGGTTGGCTTTCTGGAATTCCGGTGCGGCTTCATCGGCGCGGCCGGCAGTGACCAGCGTGATGCCTTCGAGCAGGAACACCCATTGCCGGTGGTGCGGCTGGCCACGTGTAAGTTTTTGTTTGAGGTTTGCGCACTCACTGAGCGCGGCTTGAATGTTATTTTGGGCAAGTTGAGCGATGGCGTTGGTCCACGCGTCAGCCCACGGCGTTGCGGCGTTGAAGTTGACTTCTTCGTCGGGAACAACAACGACTGGCGCGGTGTTGGTGACGGCTGCTGATGGCGCCGGCGTGTGAGCGCTGGTTTCGATGTCGAACAACTTGGCGCGGTTGAGCCAGAGGAATGTGACGGCAGCGCCAGTCACGATGACGGCGGTAACTGTGGCAATGATCGAGAGCAACGTAATGCGCTCGCCGGTTGCTGTGACCAGTGCCGGACCGGCTTGTTTCTCATGCAGTAAATGTTCGGCTTGATGGAGTTCTTGAATGAGCGCGTCGTAGGTCGCGAATCGTTCGGTTGGTTCCTTGGCCAGCGTTCGGCCGATGACGTTCGCAGTGAAGTCCTGCACGGATGGATTATAAGTTTTGAGACTAAAAGCTGGCGCGGTGGCTTGTTTGGCTAAAACTTCGGCGGCAGTCTTGGCGTCGAACGGTGGGCGCGCGGCCAGCGCATGAAACAACGTGGCGCCGAGCGAATACATATCGCTGTGAAAATCTTCCGGTTGGCCGCGAAGTTTTTCCGGGGCGATGTAGTAGGGCGTTCCCCAAATGACACCAGGACCAGGGCCGGTGGCTTCGTGTTGGGCGCCGGCGAGGCCAAAATCCACCAACTTGGCGACGCCGTCTTCGTTGAAGAGGATGTTGCCGGGCTTAATGTCACGGTGGAGTAGCCCGCTGTGGTGAGCGGCATTCAGACCAGCAGCGATGCCGGCGCCGACGGCGAGCACGTCGACTTCTGGCATTTTGCCGAGCTTGGTGATGCGGTCGTCGAGACTGCCGCGTTCGAGTAATTCCATTGTGAGGAAATACTGACCACCGTGTTCGGCAAAGGAATAAACTTGAGCGACGTTGGGATGGTTGATGGAGGCAGCGGCGCGGGCTTCGCGGGCAAACGCTTCGATGAATTGCGGATTGCCGGCAAATTTCGGCCGAAGAATTTTAACGGCAACGCACCGGTTGAGTTGGAGATCAATGGCCTTGTAGACAGTACCCATGCCGCCAATGCCGAGCACATTAAGCAGCAGTAGCTTGCCAAACTGCAGCGGCACCACCGAAAGCGACCCGCAGCGCGAACATTCTACTTGCGTGAATGCCGGCTGACCAGCCGGGTCAATAGGCGCATTGCAGGCGTGGCAATTAATGGATTCTGGCACAAGGCCGGGAGCGTCCATGACGGCAAGGTAGCACGCGACCGCTTGCGCCGGCAAGCTTGCCGGCGTAGGTTACCGACCAGAATAACAACTGGAGAAATCAAAATGAAAAAATGGTTATGCGGATTGACGGCGGTGCTTGCGGTGGGAATGTTGGCGTTGGCGGACGAAGTGAAGAAGCCGGACACGATTGAACTGAATGGAACACTCGGCTGCGGGCATTGCACATTTCATAATACGAGCAGCTGCGCCGCGGTTGTGAAGGCGGCGGACGGAAAGTTCTATGTAATCGATAACGCTACACCCAAAGTAATGGAAGTGCGCGACAGCGGCGGAAAAATCTCCGTCGCCGGAACCGTGACCGAAAAAAACGGCCTGGCTCACATTACTGCGACGAAACAAGAATTAGTTAAATAACCCACTGTCCAGACAGTTAGGCAACGGAGCGAACGAAATTCTTTGTTTGCTCCGTTTGCTTTTTGCTAGAGTCCGGCCAGGAAACAATTATGTCTGAAACTTATTTCATCGTTCCAGCGTCCCAACATAACCAACTCGTCGAACGCGCGTACCGGCAGCGCGGCTACACAC
Organism: Verrucomicrobiota bacterium; assembly: GCA_037146675.1. Taxonomy (GTDB): domain Bacteria; phylum Verrucomicrobiota; class Verrucomicrobiia; order Palsa-1439; family Palsa-1439; genus CAINDI01. The sequence goes on from JBAWWR010000003.1 coordinate 49,577, forward strand.
CAGACGAAGCCGCCGACGGCGCACGCTTTTGCGAATTAGCCGCGACGCACGGCATCCGCACGCACAACGCCATCAAGGCGATTCACCTCGACGAACTGTTTGGTTCGAAAGTCGGCGGTTGCACGCCGGGCGCGAAACTGGAAAAGCTGCCGACGAAATTCAAGGCCGTCCAGCGCTGGAACGCCAATAAAAAACTCGGCCAGTCCGTCGCGTTCGCAGCGATGGATGCCTGTATGAAAATGGCCGACGAATACGGCGTGGGCGTCGTCACTGTGGACAATGCCTTTCATTACCTCTGGGGCGGCGGTTACGTGATTGACGCGGCTAAAAAAGGTTACATTGCGTACACCTGTTGCACCGCCGGCACCAGCGAAGTCGTGCCATTCCTTGGTAAGTATCCAACGATGGGTACCAATCCGCATTCGTGGGGTTTCCCGACCACCGACGCCATTGGTTATCCAATTTGCATTGATTGGGCCACGAGCACTGTCGCGATGGGCCGTGTCCAACAGCTCGCCCGCGAAGGGAAACAACTCCCGCCCGCCGCCGCCGTGGACGCCGCCGGCAACCCGACGACCGACCCGACGCAAGCAAAGTCGCTCTTGTTCTTCGGCCAGCACAAAGGTTACGGCCTCGCGCTCGTGAACGAACTGCTTGCGGCCTTTACCGGCAGCGGCATTCCTTATTTGCGCGGCAAGTGGAGCGAAGGTCCGGCCAACGAAAAGCACACGCCACACTTCTTCTTCCAATGTATCAAAGCAGAAGCGCTCGACTGTGCCAACTTCCCGGCCGGTCGAACACAGAAGACCAACGTCAACGCCGTCATTGAAGACATCCGCGGCCACGGCAACGACAGCGTCATGTTGCCGGGCCAACTCGAAGCCAGCGCGGCGGCGCGCACCGCGCAACACGGCGGCCTCCTTTTCACAAAAGCCGAGATCGAAGCCTTTAACGAGATCGCCAAGGAATGTGGCGCGGAATTGTGGGACCCGGCAAAGTTGAAAGCGATTACGGCCTAACAAAGTTCGCAACTTGGCCGGTGGCAAACGCCGCGCCGAGCGACTCGATTAAATCTGTCGCCAACAGCGCCGGTGCGCTAACTCGCTGAGTAGCTAGATCGCCGGCGCGCCCGTGCAGAAACACACCGGCCTTTGCCGCTTCCAATGCTGGCAATCTTTGTGCTAGCAGCGCGCCGATGATGCCGGTCAGCGCGTCGCCCATTCCACCTTTAGCCATGCCGGGATTACCGGTGGAATTAATCCAGAGCTTGCCGGAGTTGTCAGTAACAACCGTGCCGGCGCCTTTGAGCGCGAGGATCACGTCGTGATCGCGAGCGAATTGCCGGGCAAACTCCCACCGGTTGGCCTGAACTTCCTGCGCAGTTTTTCCGGTGAGCCGGCTCATTTCGCCGGGATGCGGCGTCAATACCAGTCCCGGTCGCAGCGCGACAGCGGTCAATGCATCAGCATCGACAGCGACTGGTAATCTTAGTTTTGCCACAAAATCACGGACGAACTTTTGCGTTTCCGGTGCGCGTCCCAAACCAGGGCCGATGGCGACGGCGTTGAAGTTTTCCAATGCTGGCAGTCGGTCTAGCGTCACCGTCATAACTTCAGGCGGACAGTTGCCGGCGACGATTTCGTAAATATTGCGTGGCACCGCAAGGGTTACCAAGCCGACGCCGGATCTGGCGGCGGCGTGGGCGCACAGGACCGGCGCGCCGGTATAGCCTTCCGCACCGGCAATGATCAGGAGATGACCGAACGTGCCTTTGTGTGCCGACCGCTTCCGTTCCGGTAACGCGAAATCGGCGCGCGTGAGCCATTCCACATCCGACACCGTATCGGTCGGTTCAAGTAAACCGATGTCAGCGATTTCGAGTTGGCCGACGTAATCCACGGCAGATGGCTGGAGTAAATCAATTTTCGGCAATCCGAAGGTCACTGTCACGTCAGCGCGCACGCAAGTGCCGGTTCCCAATCCAGACGGCACATCAATGGCGATGACGAAGCTCCGGCTTCGGTTAATGAATTCAATGGCCGACCGGTACGGCTCGCGAACTTCGCCGGTCAAGCCGGTGCCGAGTAAGCCATCAATGATCAACGGTGCTGCCGGTAACTCGCCGGTGAGTTGGTCAAAGGTGATGAGTGTCGGCGCAAAACCGGCTGCGGTGAGAAACCGGGCGGCCACGATAGCGTCCCCGCCGTTGTTCCCTTTACCGGCAAGCAGGAGCACTTCGCGCGCGTTGTGTTGTCGGAGAAATTCGCCGGCCAGCTGGGCGACGGCGCGTCCGGCACGTTCCATCAACACTGCGCTCGGTGTCCCGGCGGCGACAGTGCGCGCGTCGAGTTGCCGCATTTGCGCGGTGGTGACGATTTTCATTACGCGCCGAATTTATCGAAGCGTTTGGCGTTGGCTTGCATAAAGCGGATCAGATATTTTGCGTCGAAAATGCCAAGGCTGCCGTGGTTGGCGGCGCGTTCGGTGAAGCGTTCCATCCCATCCCAGCCGGCAATCTCGCTGCTAATCATCACCGGTTGCGGATGCCAACTATGGCCTTTCATCGGGACCGGCGTGGAATGATCTCCGGTCACGACGAGCACATCGGGATTTGCCGCAATCAATGTCGCCAAGCCGGCGTCGGCTTCTTCGATGGCTTGGACCTTGGCGTCAAAGTCGCCATCCTCACCGGCGGCATCGGTCGGCTTGATGTGGATGAAAACGTAATCGAAAGTTTTGAGCGCTTCGACGGCCATTGTAAATTCTTCAGCGAGCGAGTGCGCGCCTTCGATTTTCGCCATGCCGACGAGTTGAGCGAGGCCTTTGTACATTGGATAAATCGCGATGCAGGCGGCTTTCAAGCCGTACCGGGCCTGGAACGTCGGGATGTGCGGCTGGTGGGCGATGCCGCGGAGGAGGAAGCCGTTGGCGGGTCGGCAGTTTTTCAGCAGCGGCAACGCTTGCCGGTAAAACTCGGCGACGAGTTTGGCGGTCTTGGCGGTCTTGGTGGTTTTTTTGACCGGCCTGGCCACGCCGATGGGCTGGCCTTCGCGGCCGGGATCGGAATTAGTCAACGGCCCTTCGAGACCTTTGCCGCGGAACACGACGACAAACCGGTGGCCCTTACCGGCCTTGATGATGACTTCGACGCCGCTGATTTTTTTGATTTTCTTTTTCAGGATCTCGACCTGCGCTTCGCACACGCTAGTGTCAATGCGCCCGGCGCGCCGGTCGGTGACGAGGCCTTTGGCGTCGAGCGTGCAGAAGTTGGCACGGGCGGCGACGTCACCGGCTTTGAGGTCGATGCCGAGGCCGAGCGCTTCAATGACGCCACGGCCGACTTCAAATTCGAGCGGGTCGTAGCCGAACAAGCCCAGGTGGCCGGGGCCGCTGCCGGGTGTGATTGCCGGAGCGACTGGTGTCAGGCGCCCCATTGCGGAGCGTTTGGCGAGCGCGTCAAGATTCGGCGTCTTGGCAACTTCAAGTGGCGTGCGGAAGCCGGTTGACTCGGTAGCGATGTCACCGACGCCATCGAAAACGACGAGCGCGAGCTTGGATTGGTTCGGGATGGTGAGGTCGGAATAAATCTTGTCGAGGTTCATAGTGCCCGGCTTGTAACACTTTGGGGCACCACCCGGCAAGCCTGCGCTACGCGTTACCGGTTGATGTGAATGATCTCGGCGGGCGGGAAACCGTTGAAATATGTGGACGAAGCGTGGCTGTAGGCACCGATGTTTTCGCTGTAGAGCAAATCACCCAGCGCCAAGTTTGACGGCAATTGCTCCGCCATCGAAACCACATCGAGCGCGTCGCACGTTGGGCCAAACACGGAACAGATCTGGGTCGGGCCTTTTTTGAACGCCTGCAAGTGGTAGTGGCAGTGGTCGAAAATAACGCCGGAGAAAGTGTGATAGACGCCATCGTCAATGTAGTAGCAAACCTTGCCGTCGCGCACAGCCTTGCCAATGATCCGCGAGACGGAAATGCCGGCCGTCGCCACGAGGAAGCGGCCCGGTTCGGCGAGGATTTGAATGTTAGGCGGGAAGAGTCGCTCAAGCTCACGGTTGATGATGTCGGCCAATTCCGCAAACGGTTTGACCGAGGCATCGTATGGCGCCGGGAAGCCGCCACCGATATCGAGTACGTTCATCTTCGTGTAGCCACGTTCTTTGGCTTCCTTGAAAATGTTGGCGGCAAGGTTCAACGCTTGGACGTAGTTCTCGAAATTCGTAGTTTGGCTACCGACGTGAAAACTCAAGCCTTCGACGGTCAACCCGGCTTTGACAGCCGCCAGAATCAAATCCACCGCTTCGCCTGGCGCGGCTCCAAACTTCGACGACAACTCGACCATCGCGCCGGTATTGGCCACCTTCAGCCGCAACGCAAGACCGGCATTAGGCGCGAATTTTTTGATTTTACGGATTTCCTCGGCGTTGTCGTAGGTCACGAGCGGATTGTAGTGATCCAATTCGGCGAGCGTCTCGTTGGCCTTGATCGGATTGGCGTAAATGATCTTGTCCCAAATCCACTGTTGCCGCTTCTTCGCCGGCAGGTCTTTGATGTTCTCGCAGACGATTCGCAGTTCCGGTAATGACGCGACATCGAAGCTCGCGCCGGCCTTGAACAATGTGCGGACAATTTCCGGATTCGGGTTGGCCTTGACCGCGTAGTAGGCTTGGACGCGCGGCAAGTACTTCTTGAACGTGGCGTAGTTGCGCCGCAATTCAGCGTGATCCACCACAAACAACGGCGTGCCGTGCTCCCGCGCGAGCCTCTTGAGTGTGGTGAGCGAAACCATGCTTAATCTCCGTCAGTGATTAAGAAATTCTTAAACTGCCACGGGTCACGCCGGTCAATATTCGGTTTGTTATAGCCGGGGAACGCGTTGGCGTAATGCTTCAACGGGGTCCAGTCCGACGGCTTGGAAATCCATTTTCCGAGATACGGCTTGGCAATTTTCAGGACGTACTCGTGCGGTAAATCATCCGGCACGCATACGCCTCGCGCCGGGTTCTCAATCATCCACGAGACCGCCGCCACGACTGAAATCGCGACCTGCATCGTCGTCGCATTTTGGTGCGGTACGAGCCGGCGTGATTCTTCGATGCTCAGATCGCTACCAATCCACCACGAATTGTAAGAATGTCCCATCAGCAACGAACCAAGAATGTCCGCACCGGTGGTGATTTCGTCGTTCAGGATGCGCTGCTTCTCCGGTAGCTGGTAGTCGTAGCCGCGCAGCTCGTTGAGCGAGGCAATGGCCACATCCGCCGGACAATAGGCGTAGTGCACTGTGGGCCGGTAGACGGCTTTGCCCTTTTTCCAGACGGTGAGTCGGTCCGAAATGGTGAACGCTTCGCCGTGCCGGACCACCATGCCGCGGATGCAATAATTCGGCACCCATGACACGACCCAAGTGTTCATGCCCATACGCGCGAGGCAAATCTGGTTGCGCGGGCCACTCGAGTGTTCGTAGGCGAGTTCGGGCAATTCCTTCTCGTGCGTGCCCCAGCCCATCTCGGCGGTCGTGGTGCCTTCTTCGCGAAACCCTTCCACGCTCCAAGTATTCACGAACTCATCCACTTCTTTGGGCCGGTTGGTGATTTGGGTGTCGCGTTCGCTGCAATGAATTACCTTCACGCCAAGCTGCATCGCGAGCTCATTAAATTTCTGGTCCGCGATGAGTTGCGCGAGTTTCTCCGCCGCGCGGCCGGTCACCCGCTTGTCTTTGAGTGTGCGCTTGCCAATATCCAAGAGGCCTTGTTTGGTGAAATGTGAAATCAGCCCGGGATTCGCACCGTGCTCCAACACCGCCGTCGGGCCCGGTGTTTTCCACTTGGCAATCATCGCGCGCAGTTTCATATGCCGCCAGTAGAGCGTCATCTCTTGTGGGGTCGCATTCTTCGAGTTCTCATACGGATCCCAGAGCTCGACCGAAGTGTTGACGTAGAGGATGCCGCGATCGTGGCACCACTGGACTAGTTCGCAGCAATCAATGTTCCAGGCCAAATCAATCAAGACGTCGCCGGCATTCAGATGTTTGCCGAGCAACGAGCCCATATTCTCGCGCGTGACGCGGTCCCGAACAAACTTCACGCCGCGCTTCAGCCACGGCTGGAGCGCAGTCCGCCGGTCCGCGAAATCCATGATGGTGATGTCCCGGCACGGCACACCGAGCTCTTTGACTAGAATCGGCAACGTGCATTGCGCGACCGCGCCGTAACCGACAAATAAAATCCGTTTTCCAAATTTGATCATAATTCTCCTTAAAAACTCGCCGGCGCCAATGTGTCTGAAATTGTTTTTCATGACAAGCGTTTTCCCGGTTTAAAATTGGGATTGCCGTGCCTTGCAGTGTGTGCACAATGCCGATCTGTGAATTTAACTGACCATGCCGCCAAATTGGTGGCCCGCACACGCGCCGCCGGTGGCTTGGCGCCGGTGGATCTCGCTCGGTTCTGGAGCGATCAGGACCGCGCGTTTGCCAATCCATT
>JBAWWR010000004.1:0-50437 GCA_037146675.1 Verrucomicrobiota bacterium
AAGCGCTCGGGGCGCGCCCGGTCGCCATCATGTTCCGCCACATCCTGCCGAACGTTCTGCATCTGGTGATCATCAATTTCTCGCTGCGCTTTCCCGGCGCGATTCTGACCGAAGTCGTCCTCAGTTACCTCGGTATCGGTGTGGCCGGCGAACCGAGCTGGGGCATTATGATCAGCGACGCCAAGATCCGCTTGTGGCAAGGCCGCTGGTATGAACTCGGCGGCGCGACTCTCGCCATGTTCTTCATCGTGCTAGCGTTTAATTTGTTCGGCGACGCCCTCCGCGACGCGCTCGACCCAAAACTCCGCACCGCCGAGGCGAAGACAGCATGAACCGCGCGTTCAAAAAGCTTTTTTCCATACCACAGGGTAACAGACGGTGGTGGTCGATTATCGTGTGGTGGGAATTGCGACGAATCCCTTACAACTTGGCCGTGGGAGTTATTGGCATTGTAAACTTGGCTGCTTTTGCCTTCATCAATGACACACTTCTAAAACCCTATTTGGCATTTGAAAATAGAGATTGGGAGCCGCTTTCGGTTGTCCTATTTGCATTCGCGGCAAATTTCTTTTACACGAGCGGCTGGGTCACTGAATTGATCGTCAGTCGTATTGCACCTGAAAGAGCGAGACGGTTCGGCCCAATTGCATTCGGGCTTGGTCTAGGATTCACCGTCCTCCTCACCTTTTTGCCTCCAGTGGCGGATGGAATTCGGTTGGTGTGGTTTGCATCCCATAAGTCATCATGAGCACGCTCCTCGACGTCCGGAATTTGCAAGTTAGCTTCTTCACCGACGAAGGCGAAGTGCGCGCGGTGGACGGCGTGTCATTCACAATTCAACGCGGCGAGACGTTGGCGCTCGTCGGTGAATCCGGTTGCGGCAAGAGCGTGACCGCCTTGGCGCTGGCGCGGCTCGTCGCCACGCCGCCGGGAGTCTACAAAGGCGGCGAGATTTTGTTTGAAGGCGAAGATGTCCTGAAAATGAATGGTGACCGTCTTCGTGCCATGCGCGGCGCGAAGGTGGCGTACATCTTCCAAGAACCGGCCACCTCGCTCAACCCGGTCTTCCGCATCGGCGCGCAAATCCGGGAAGTGCTCCAACTTCACCGTCCCGCCGAGGCGACCAACGCCGAAGTCGTTCGCCTACTCAAACTCGTCCGCCTGCCGGACGCCGAGCGCCGGCAACGCGATTACCCGCACCAACTTAGCGGCGGCATGCAGCAGCGCGTGATGATTGCGATGGCACTCGCCGGTAACCCAGCCTTGGTTGTTGCCGACGAGCCGACGACCGCGCTCGACGTGACAATCCAAGCCCAGATCCTTGATTTGCTCAAAGAGCTGAAACGCGAAATTGGCCTGAGCATCCTGCTCATCACGCACAACCTCGGCATCGTCGGCGAACTCGCCGACAATGTGGCCGTGATGTATGCCGGCCGCATCGTCGAAGCCGCGCCGTCTGCCGATTTGTTACGCGAACCCCGGCATCCGTACACGGCGGCGTTGCTGCGCTCGATTCCGCAGCTCGGCGCGCGGGTTGACCGGCTCTATTCTATTCCCGGCACCGTGCCGAGCGCCGCGCGGTTGCCGGCCGGTTGCAAGTTTCATCCACGCTGCGACCGGACGCAACCGGCTTGCCGCCAAGAACCGGAGCCACAATTAACCGGCGACCGCCTCGTGCGTTGCCCGTACTGGGACCAACCGTGAGCCTCGTCGAAGTCAACAATCTCAAAACCCATTTTCCGATTCGGGCCGGCCTTTTGCAGAAACCGGTCGGCTGGGTGCGCGCGGTGGATGGCGTCTCGTTCGCAATCAACGAAGGCGAATGTGTCGGCCTCGTCGGCGAGAGCGGCTGCGGCAAGACCACCTTGGGCCGCACCGTACTTCAACTCATCGCGCCGACTGCCGGGACGATTCAATACGACGGCCAGCCGGTTGCCGACATCCGCGCCTTTCGCCGGCAAGCCCAGATGATTTTCCAAGACCCGTACGGCTCGCTTAACCCGCGCATGACCGTCGGCCACATCATCGCCGAACCGTTGCGCATCCATAAACTTTGCGCCGGTAAGAATGACGAACAAGCGCGCGTGGCGGAATTGCTAAAATCAGTCGGCCTCTTGCCGGAACACGCGCGCCGGTATCCGCACGAATTCAGCGGCGGCCAACGGCAACGCATCGGCATCGCTCGGGCGTTGGCAGTGCAACCGAAGTTCATCGTCTGCGACGAGCCGGTCAGCGCGCTCGACGTGAGCGTGCAGGCGCAAATCATCAATTTGCTGAGTGAGCTGCAGGAAAAATTCAAACTGACCTATCTTTTCATCGCGCACGATCTGGCGGTGGTCGAACACATCAGCGACCGGGTGCTAGTGATGTATTTCGGCAAAATCGTCGAATCTGCGAGCGCAGCGGAAATTTACGACCACCCAACTCACCGGTATACGCAAGCGTTGCTGTCCGCCGTCCCGGAGCTTGACCCAGCGCGCCGCCGGCAACGGATCGTGCTCGACGATCTCGCTCCTGAAGAAGCGCGCCGGCAAATCCAAGACCGCCCGACCGAGTGGCGCGAAGTCCGTCCCGATCACTGGGTTGCCGTCGAAGTTTAGCCTAGATCGCGCGCGGTCTGATGCTCGACGGTGCTGGTGTTTTCTGCTTGTCAGGCGCAGACAAGATAAATAATGTTCACTAACGACTGTGTGATCCCCCGTTTTCGCAATCGAACTATAAAGGATTATTAATATGACTAAGCCGCGCTTCAACCCCGCTCCGTACGCATTGGACTTTAAGCAGTACCCAAAAATTGTGACTAAGACGGTGCCGGGACCGGAATCCAAACATTGGCACGACCGGTGCACGAAGCATTTCAAAGGATTGTCGGGGCAGGTGAAGCTGTTCCCGGTGGCGTTTGAATCCGGCAAGGGTTGCACGCTCCGCGACGTGGACGGCAACCAGTACATTGATTTCAGCTCTGGCATTTACGTGACCACGCTTGGGCATTGTCATCCGAAGGTGAGCGAGGCGGTGGCGAAGTACGCCGGGCAGTTGATGAACGCCCACGATTTCACGACCAAGATCAAGACCTTGCTCTGCGAGAAGCTCGCGCAGATCTTGCCGGGTGATTTGCAGGGTTACCAATTCTACGACTGCGGCACGGCGGCGGTCGAAGCCGGGATGCGGGTGTTGCGGGCCGGTACCGGCAAGCACGAGTTGTTGTCCTGCTTCTACGATTTCCACGGCAAGACCTACGGCGCGGTGTCGCTCGCCGAAATCCGCTCGCCAGTGTATGGCGCGACCCGCGCGCCGGGCATGCATCTGTTGCCGCGCCCCAACGCTTACCGGCCGCATTGGACGAAGCCCGATGGGACGATTGACACGGACAAGTATATCGAGTTTTACTCCGAGTACCTCGACCGGGCCACGGTTAATGCGGTGGCCGGCTTTGTGTTGGAGCCGATTCAAGGTTGGGGCGGTTCGGTGATGCCGCCGGATGATTTCTTCCCGAAATTGCGGAAGCTCTGCGACGACCGGAAGATTCTGCTTATGGCCGATGAAGTGTTGACGAGCTGGGGCCGCACCGGTAAATGGTTGGCGATGGAACATTGGGGCGTGATTCCGGATGTGGTCTCCATCGGTAAAGGGTTCGGCAACGGTTTCCCGGTTACCTGCGTGGCCGTGCGCGAGTCGCTTAAGGAGAAGTTTGAAGCGATCAGCGCGTCGTCAAGCTACGGCGGTAACCCGATGGCGTGCGCGGCGGCGTTGGCCAGCACGGAAGTCATCGAGGAAGAAGGCTTGCTCGATCACGCGACGCATCTCGGCGAGTTGTTCGCCAAACGCATGGAGTCGTGGAAGAAGGATTTCCCGATCGTGGGCGACACCCGCGTGAAGGGCTGCTTGATCGGCGTCGAGCTGGTGAAGGACAAGAAGACGAAGGAACCGTTCGATGAAGCCGGCAAGCGGGTGTATCAACGCGCGTTTGCGAAGGGCTTGGCGTGGATTCCGGCCGGTCACATCTTGCGGATGAGTCCGCCAATCATTATGCCCGACGAGGTTGCGCACAAAGGGATGGATATCATCGAAGAATCCATTGCCGAAGTCTCGAAGGAATTAGCCTGAGCAGTCAGAGTTATTACGTTGCGGCACCGGTCACGCCGTTGGTGACCAAGACCGGTGAGATTTTGCAACGACATCTGCTGTCGCGCGCCGGAATCCGGCTTACGCCCGGCGACAAGCGTGCGGACATCGTGCTTGAGATCCAGACGGGGATTGGCCGGGAAGGATTCCGCATCGAAAGCGCCGGGACGCAGACGCGGATTGCCGGCAACGACGAGCGCGGCTTGTTGTACGGCGTCGGCAAGTTTCTGCGCGATCGGAATTGGCGCGGCACTTCGGTGCCGGAGAAGCAGGTGCGCGGGATGTATTTTGCGACGCACTTCCACAACTTCTATCACGATGCGCCGATCGAGCAGGTGACGCAGTACATCGAGGAGTTGGCGTTGTGGGGCTGCAACGTGCTCTCGGTCTGGTTCGACATGCACCACTATAACGGCATCGCCGATCCCGTCGCACAGGCGATGCTCGACCGGTTACGCGCGATGTTGCGTGCGGCCAATGCCGTGGGTATGGGTGCGGGGTTGACGATGCTCGCCAACGAAGGTTACGCCAACAGTCCGGTTCCATTGCGAGCTGACTGGCGTGCCGGTCAGAATGGCTACACGCGTCCGCCAGTTGGGCATTACCATGTTGAGCTGTGTCCCTCACAGCCGGGAGCGGTGGAGTTATTGCTGGCCAGCCGGCGCGAACTGTTTGCGGCGTTGAGCGGTGTTGAATTTGAGTATCTTTGGATTTGGCCCTACGACCAGGGCGGTTGCACGTGCGCGGGCTGCGCGCCGTGGGGCGCGAATGGATTTATTAAACTCGCGACCAGGCTCGGCGAGCAATTCAGGCAAATCCATCCACGAGCGAAAATTATCCTTTCCACTTGGGGTTTCGACACGTTCACCACCGGCGAATGGGACGGATTGCACCGCGCTTTTGTCACCAAGCCGGCTTGGGCGGATTATCTGATGGTGGATTTGCGGCACGGACCGGGTGCGACGTTCCTTGCTCAACACGGTGCGCCGGGCGGATTGCCGCTGCTCGATTTCCCTGAAATCAGCATGATGGGAATGACGCCGTGGGGTGGCTTCGGCGCCAATGCGATGCCGCGGTTCTGGGGTAAGTATTGGGCCGAATCCCGTGAGCGACTCGCCGGCGGGTTCCCGTATTCCGAAGGAATTTTCGAGGACTTGAACAAGGTGGTGTTGTTGCAGTCGTATTGGGATGGCCGGCGTTCCGCGGCTGACATCGTGCGCGAATATATCGCGGCAGAATTCTCGCCGGCGATTGTCGAGGATGTCGCCAAGGCGATTGTGATTACCGAAAAGAATCTCGGCACCGAACTCTCCATTAAAATCGATGATTGCGACTACATGGTCTACCACTTCATGGCGGCCTTGAAGGGTGGTAAAGCTTACCGGTTGCGATACAAGTTGCCGACGCTGACGCAAACCACCGAGTGTCTTGCGCTGTTCAAGCGGGCAGAGGCGCAGTTGCCGACTCGCATTCAACAAAGCTGGCGCTGGCGAGTTCTGGCAATCCGCGCCGCGATGGATGACGCGTTGGCGAAAGGCGGCCCGGAACCATGCGCGGAGTACGATGAATTGTTCGAATCACTGATCGACATCTACTACGCCCAGAATGCCGAGGAGCCGGTCCTGCCGCCGAGCCAAGCCGCCTTTGCGCAACTTGTGGCGCGCGGCAACGTGAATTTCTTTTAAAACACGAACTAACGCCCAATGAAAAAACGCACTCGTCCATTGCTTGGCCTCTGTCCAATCGGAAAGTTTGTCTTCAGCCACAAAGACGCTTTGCGGCTCAAAGGTGAACTACAAGCCAAGCTACGTGAGTGGCAGGTGGACTTTGTCGATCTCGAAGGCGTAGTGCCGGACGGCCTGGTCCGCGACCAAGCGCACGTCAATCCGGTTGTTGCCCATTTCCGTGCCAAGGAAGTGGATGCGCTGTTCATGCCGCATTGCAATTTCGGCACCGAAGGCGCCGTCGGCATGATTGGCAAGAAACTTGGCGTGCCGACGCTCGTCTGGGGACCGCGTGATGAAGCGCCGTTACCGGATGGTACCCGCCTGCGCGACTCGCTCTGCGGGATGTTCGCCTCGACCAAAGTCCTGCGCAAACTCGGCGTGCCATTCACCTACATCGAGAACTGCCGGATGAACGATCCGCAATTGCGGACCGGCGTGGATACATTTCTGCGCGCTGCCAATGCCGCCAACACGCTTCGGCGCGGAATGCGCATCGGCCACGTCGGGCAACGGATTGATTTTTTCTGGACGACGATTACGAACGAAAGCGAATTACTCGAGCGATTCAATGTCGAAGTCTTGCCGATTGACATGGTGGCGTTCATCGATCACACGCGGCAACGTCTGGCCGGCAACCGGGCCGGTTATGAACGCGAAGCCCGCGAATTCCGCCAGCGCATCGTCGTCGAAGGCTTTGCCGGCGATGAACCGTTGATGCGCATCCTCGCCGTGCGCGACCAGATGCTCGCCCACGTAGCCGACAACGGTCTCGACGCGCTCGCGTTTGAATCGTTCCCGGCCATTGTGGACGCGATGGGCGCGTATACGATGTTTGCCGACAGCCTTGTCAGTAACACTGTGCCGTTTAGCAGCGAGTCGGATATTCACGGCGCGATCAGCACCACGCTACTGCACCGCGCGGCGTTCGCGGCGGCGCCGGTGTATTTGGCGGAGTTCACCGTCCGGCATCCCACCGACGACAACGGAATTTTGCTCTGGCACGGGGGCGCGCCGACGGAGATGTGTCAGCCCGGTGCGAAAGTAAAAATCGGTCACCACTGGATTTTGCCCAGTCCGCTCGCCGGGATGCCGCATTTTCCATTGCGCAGCGGCGACATTACCGTGGCCCGGTTCGACGGCGATACCGGCGATTACCGGCTCGCAGTAGGCGAGGGGACTTCGATGGACGGCCCGCACACCTTGAATAATTACGTCTGGATGAAAGTTGATAACTGGCCGCGTTGGGAACGAATCACCATGGAAGGTCCGTTCATCCACCACACGGCGATGACTTACGGCCGGTACAGCGCGGCACTTGTCGAAGCCTGCAAATACATTCCCGGCCTGCAGCCGGTCCGTTTGAATGAAGATTGAGGATGCTGGAAATATCGGATCTGACGTATTGATCGTGATTTGATGGAATGTGCATGACCGGGTACGCAAGATGTCTGTCCGCAATTCAGGGCGGGCCACTGGATCGGGTTCCGGCTTACACTCCCACCATTGCCAGTGACGTGGCGGGACGGATTTTGGGTCGGACCGCTCACACAGGCGGTCCAGCCCTCAACTATGCTGGGGCGGCAGCCTGGTGCGACGGCCCAACTGCTTGGCAGGCATTTAACGACCAGCACGTCGAAGACATCATTGATTTGCACCGGGTGTTAGCGCAGGACGTCATCCGCTTGCCTTGGTTTGTCAATATTCGGCCGACGGCCAGGATCAACGAAACCACATTTCTCTGTGGTGACCCGAACGGCGACCACCAGATCTGGCGTTGGTACGAAGAGGTGGGGAATTTCATCCCGGACCGCAAGCCCGCCGCACCGCGAGTCGAGGATTGGCCGGAGATGGCGCGGCAAAAGGCGAAGAGCGTGGAGAAGGCAATTGCCTTTGTCCGTGAGACGTCTGGTCTGCGCGAGGCCCGCCTCCAGGAGCGTCTCGGTGATTCCATGATGGTGTTGGCCGGCGGACCGGTTCTCAGTTTGGGCACGGACGAGGTGAACCTAATCGCAACCATTGACGAGCCGGGGGCTGTCGAAGATCTCCTGGAGTGCAACTTGGCCATCTGTTTAGCTCAGGTTCAGGCGATTGCCAGTCGCGGAATCAAGGTCGTTCTGGGTGGTGGCGATATGGCGGATAAGAATGGCCCGCTCTACTCGCCGGAGATGTTCCGGCGGTTCATGCTGCCATGCTGGAAGAAGTTGGCGGACTGCTGCCGCGAACTCGGCCTTTATTACGTATTTCGCAGCGACGGCAACCTTTGGAAGGTTGCTGACATGCTCTTCAGTGAGGCGGGAATACCGGGTTTCGGCGAGGTCGACTTCGACGCGACGATGACCACCGCGCAGGTCCGGGCCCGCTATCAGGATCTGGTCATCTGGGCCAATCTAAGCGGTGACTTGCTGCGCCGTCGGACCGCCGAAGAGGTCTACCGGCATGGCATGGAACAGCTGGAGGCCAGCGGGGGGCGCAAGTATTTTCACGGTTGCAGCAATACGATTCTGCCCGGCACACCGCCGGAGAATGTGCACGCAATGATGACAGCGAGGAATGACTTCAGCTGCCGACTTGGCGGATTATAACGAATCGTTAGGCGCAAGCCTGTTGTGATACTACCGGCGGCTTGACGGCCGAATAGTGTTGCCTGCATACTATCGAGAACCATGAGACTTTTAGCCGGCGCGGCACAGCGCGACATCAGTCCGACCAAACCGATGCAGTTAGCCGGTTATCCGCACGTCTCGCGTGTCTCGACCGGTATCCACGATCCGCTCCTTGCGTCGGCGCTTTTTCTAGTGAACGGCAAACAGTCCATTTTGCTTTGCGCGCTTGATCTGCTCATGCTCAATTCTGATGTCACACGGCGCATCCGCCGGCAAGTCGCTGGTAAGCTGGGCATCTCGGAGGACGGCGTGTTCATCACGTGCTCACACACGCACTCCGCACCCGTCACGCTGGATTATCTGCCGTTTGCCAATGACCCGGCCATGCCGGCGCCGGATCAGGCATATCTGAAATATTGCGAAGATCAAATTGTCGAAGCCGCACTTGACGCGCAGCGCCGGGTGCAACCGGCTGAGCTGGCATGGACGACTGCCGACGCGCGCGGCGTGGGCGGAAACCGGCATTCGCCCGACGGTCCGACCGATTCCGAAGCCGGTATCTTGGCTGTGCGTAGCGCCGGCAAGCTGCTGGCGGTGACGTTGATTTACGGAATGCATCCGACGGTGTTGCACGAGGACTCGACGTTGGTGTCATCGGATTTTCCGCATTTTGCACGGTTGCATTTGCAGGAGGCGCTGGGGCGGGATTTGGTGGTGTTGTATCACACCGCGCCGTGTGGCAATCAAAGCCCCCGGTATTTTGTGAACGGCCAAACGTTTGCCGAAGCCGAACGGCTCGGTCGCAAACTCGGCGCCGCGGCGTTGAGTAGTTTGAATGATTCGCGTGCCGGTAGCTCGGAACTGGCGAGCGCGTTGCGATCGGTCAAACTGCCGCGTCGCTCCTTGCCATCGCTGGCCGGCGCGGAGAAACTGTTGGCGGATTACAAAGCGGAATTTGCGCGGTTGCAAGTCTGTGGTGCGGAACGCGCGAAAGTGCGGACGGCGGAGTGTTCTGTATTTGGCGCGGAAGCGGTTGTGCAACTGGCGCGCGTGCAGGCGACCGGCGCTGTCGAAAAATTAATGGCGCGGCTGGAGCCGTTTGAAGTGCAAGTGTTGCGGCTTGGCGATGCGTGTCTGGTCGGTTTTCCCGGTGAAACATTTGTTGAGTATGCGCTGGAATTGAAACGACTGGCGCCGCAAAAAACTTTTATTGCCGCCTACACCAATGGCGAATTGCAAGGCTACATTGTCACACCCGAAGCGGCGGCGGTCGGCGGCTACGAGGCGGCGAGTTCGATGTTTGAACCGCAAGCTGGACGAGTGTTGATCGAGACCGCGCTGGAGATGCTCAAATGATTCTGGCGATTGATTTTGGTTCGACATCGTTCAAGACCGGCCTCTTCGACCGCAAACTCCGGCAGATCGGCGGCGGCAGCGCGCCGGTAAGCTACCGGTATGCGAGTGGCTGGCGCGTGGAGTTGGATGTGCCGGTAGCAGAGGCGGCACTGCGGCGGGCGTTGCCAAAAAAGCTGGCCGGCGTTTCAGTTATTGCGATTACCAGCCAAGCGCAGACGTTCACGGTGCTCGACCGTAAAGGCCGGGCGACGCGACCATTTGTGTCGTGGCAGGATGGCCGGGCCGGTGCGGCTTGCGAGCGGTTGAAGCGGAAGTTACCGGATTTCGCAGAGCATTGTAGTTTTGCAGATTTGTTGCCGGCCTTGCAGGTGTGCCAGTTGCATCACGCGCCGGCAAGACGCGACGAGTTGGTGGTAAAATTGCCGACGTATTTCGTGCGGTTGTGGACCGGCGAGGCGGTGCTGGATGACAATCTCGCGGCGATGAGCGGTTTGTACTCATTGAAGTTGCGCGCCTGGTGGCCGGCGGCGGCCGGTAAGACGCAATTGCCGCGCGTGATACCGGTCGGGAGCGCAGCCGGTGTAACGCGACCAAACAAGTTCGGCTTGCCGGTTGGTGTGCCGGTGGTATTGGCCGGTAACGATCAGACGGCGGGCGCGTTTGCGGCGCAATTGGATAAGAAGAACGCGGCGTTGCTGACATTGGGAACTGCGCAAGTGGTGTACGCGTGTTGCCGGCGGATGCCGGAGCCCAAAGCCGGTTTGATTCGTGGGCCGTATCCTGGCGGGTTGTTTTACCGGATGGCGGCGGACGGTTGCGGGGCGAATGTGGCAAATTGGGCGGAGACGGTGCTGGCCGGTTGCGAGACGCACGATAAATTTTTCGCGCAAGCGGAGCGGTCGCCGTCTGGATGCCACGGATTGGTTTACGATGCCGACCGGGGTGCGTGGTTGAATATCGGGATGCACCACACATCGGCGGATATGGCGCGTTCGATTTTGGAATGTCTCAGCCAACGCATGGCCGGGATGTTGGAGCAAATCGGCGGCAGTCGACGGCAGCGATTGTTAGTGGCCGGTGGAGGTAGCCAGCGGCAAGTCTGGTGCAACATTCTAAGTGAGGTGGTTGGTAGCCGATTAATACGAACGGAGGTCAGTCCGCTGATTGGTGCGGCCCGAATTGGAAGCGCATGCTGGCGTCAAGAAAAATATTAAAATCGGAGTTGACAGGTTTTTGTGAGTCGGTATAGTGTGCAGTTGTTAGCGGTAGTGGGTTTCGATAAAATTTAGCGGTGCGGTAGGATTCTTTTGCTCGTTTTGTCATTGCGACAATAACGAGAGGGGTTTTTTGCCGTTTCTTCGTGTCTTTTATAATTTAGCAGGCGAGTCAGACGAGTGGGAGTGAATCGCGGTGAAGGCGGACGGCAAATAATAGCAGTTTGCCCACGTAGCTCAGTTGGTAGAGCACGTCCTTGGTAAGGACGAGGTCATCGGTTCAAACCCGATCGTGGGCTCCAGTATAGCGGGACGACGTTTAATCAACAAAGGAAGATCGGAGGCTAGCATGGCAAAAGGTAAATTCGAACGGACAAAGCCACATGCGAATGTGGGAACGATTGGTCACATCGACCATGGCAAAACGACATTAACGGCGTCACTGCTCGCAGTGCTTTCAAAGCAGGGTTATGCTGAGGTTAAGAGCTATGCCGATATTGCCAAGGGTGGTACGGTTCGTGACGACACGAAAACGGTAACAATTGCCGCGGCACACGTTGAATACTCATCGGCGAAGCGTCATTATGCGCACGTCGACTGCCCAGGCCATGCTGATTATGTCAAGAACATGATCACCGGCGCGGCTCAAATGGACGGCGCGATTTTGGTGGTGAGCGCTGCTGATGGTCCGATGCCGCAGACGCGTGAGCACATTCTGTTGGCTCGGCAAGTCGGCGTTCCGGCTATTGTCGTGGCGTTGAACAAAGTTGATTTGGTGGATGATCCGGAATTGCTTGAGCTTGTGGAAATGGAAATTCGCGATCTCTTGAATAAATATCAATTCCCCGGCGACACAACGCCAATCGTGCGTGTTTGTGCAAGCAAGGCGTTGGCCGGCGACCCAGAAGCAGAGAAGGGGATTCTTGCGCTTGTTCAAGCGGTGGATGATTTCATTCCGCAGCCGACCCGTGAAATTGACAAGCCGTTCTTGATGCCGGTTGAAGATGTGTTCTCGATTACTGGTCGTGGCACAGTGGCAACGGGCCGTGTTGAACGTGGCACGATCAAAGTCGGCGATGAAGTTGAAATTGTCGGCTTACGTGATACAACAAAGTCGGTTGTAACCGGCGTAGAAATGTTCCGCAAGCTGTTGGATCAAGCTGAGGCCGGCGACAACATTGGCGCATTGCTGCGTGGTGTTGAAAAAGACGGTATCGAGCGTGGTCAGGTTATTGCCAAGCCGGGTTCAATCACCCCGCACAATAAATTCAAGGCAGAAGTCTATGTCCTTTCGAAGGACGAGGGCGGCCGTCATACGCCGTTCTTTACCAAGTACCGGCCGCAATTCTACTTCCGCACGACGGACGTGACTGGGCAAGTGACATTGCCGGCAGGCGTGGAAATGGTGATGCCTGGCGACAATGTTAGCGTTGAAATTGAATTGATCGTGCCGATCGCGATGGAGAAGACGATGCGTTTCGCGATTCGTGAAGGCGGCCGTACTGTCGGCGCTGGGCGAGTGACAGACATTTTGACATAAGGCGTCGATGGCGAGAGAAATCATTACGCTGGCCTGCACGGAGTGCAAGAGTCGCAATTACACTTCGACCCGCAACAAGAAGGCGCAGGGGTCGGAGCGGTTGGAACTGCGGAAGTTTTGTGCGAAATGCGGCAAGCACATGGCGCATCGCGAGCAAAAATAACGCGGAGGGAACAGCGGTTTCGTTGGATACGCCAGTAGCTCAATTGGCAGAGCGACGGTCTCCAAAACCGTAGGTTGGGGGTTCAAGTCCCTCCTGGCGTGCCAGCCCGGTCAGCACACGAGATCATTAATGGACGAAATTAAAAATCCGAATCTTGTCGTCAAAACGAAAGCGTTTTTTGCTGAGGTCGTCACGGAATTGAAAAAATCCGCGTGGCCGACTCGCAAAGAATTGTTGGACTCGACGCTTGTAGTGATTGTGACGATGCTGATTCTAGGTGTGTTTGTGTCTGTGGCGGATTTAGTGTTCGTCAAGATTATCGGAATCCTGACTAAGTCGGCGTAAGAAAGAATCATGGTTGAACAAGAGAAAAAATCCGATTTCCAGTGGTTTGTGTTGCACACGCTGTCCGGCCAAGAGCAGAAGGTCAAGGACAGCATCGAGAAACGTCTTAAGATTGCCGAAGTCGGCGACCTGATCAAAGAAGTATTGATTCCGATGGAGCGAATTGCGGAAGTTAAAAACCGCAAGAAGAAGGAAACGCTTCGTAAGTTTTATCCCGGCTATATTCTCGTTCATATGAAGCTGCTCGATGAGAAGAATCAGCTAATCGAACGGGGTTGGTACTTCATCCAGGAGACGCCAGGTCTTATTGGTTTCATCGGTGGGGCTAAGCCAGTGCCGCTCAAGCCGGATGAAATCAACAGCATCCTCTCTCAAATTGAGGAACGACAAGACAAGGCCATTCCGAAGGTGGCGTTTGAAAAGGGCGAGACTGTCAAGGTGACTGATGGACCATTCCAAAACTTTACGGGCGTGATTGACGAAATTGATCCGTCCCGTGGTAAACTAAAAATTTCGGTTTCAATTTTCGGACGTTCGACCTTGGTCGAACTGGAGTACTGGCAAGTAGAAAGGGTATAATATGGCAGCAGTAGGCAAACCAATCACCGGTATAATTAAATTGCAGATTCCGGCCGGTCAGGCCAATCCGGCACCACCGGTCGGTCCGGCGCTCGGTCAGAAGGGCGTCAATATCATGGCGTTCTGCAAAGACTTTAATGCCGCAACGCAGAAACAGGCCGGCATGATTTTGCCGGTGATTATTACTGTTTACAAAGACAAGACGTTCTCGTTCATCTTGAAGTCTCCGCCGGCGAGCGTGCTATTGAAGAAAGCAGCCGGGATCGCGACCGCAAGCGGCGAGCCTAACCGGAATAAAGTCGGCAAGGTGACGAAGAAGCAAGTTTTAGAAATTGCCAAGACGAAGATGGCGGATCTCAACGCTAAGAATGATGAAGGCGCTTGTCGGATTATTGCCGGCACCGCACGCAGTATGGGTATCGACGTCATCGATTAGTTAAACCAACGCGGGAGGCCGCCGGTCGGATGGCCGTTAGAACCGCAGCAAAGGAACAAGAGAAATGGCAATGCACGGTAAACGTTACATAGCAGCGTTAAAATTGGTAGATCAGACGCGCGATTACAAACTCGGCGAAGCCGTCGCGTTACTGAAGACGCTACCCAAGGCGAAATTCGACGAGACGGTCGAACTTGATTTTAAACTCGGCGTAGATCCGAAGCAAAGCGACCAGATGGTGCGCGGTACATGTGCGTTGCCGCACGGTTCCGGCAAAAAGGTGCGCGTGGTGGTGTTCGCCAAAGGTGCGGCGGCAGAGGCAGCGAAGGCTGCCGGCGCGGATCAGGTTGGGATGGATGATTTGGTGAAGCAAGTGCAGGGCGGTTGGACTGATTTCGATGTTGCGGTTGCAACACCGGAAGCGATGCAGGAAGTCCGCAAGCTCGGCAAGCAACTTGGTCCGAAAGGGCTGATGCCTAATCCAAAGACCGGCACAGTAACCGACGACGTGGCGAAAGCCATTAAGGAAGTCAAGGCCGGCCGCGTCGAATTCAAGATGGACAAGGCCGGCAACATTCACGTTGCATTTGGCAAGTTGTCGTTTGAGTCGAAGGCGATTGAGGAAAATGCGCGGGCGATTATCAGCGCGTTAACGCACGCCAAACCGGCGAGTTCCAAGGGTAAGTTTATCGGAAGCTGCACGCTGGCAAGCACGATGAGCCCCGGGCTGAGTATTGACACGCACGAATTTGCACCGAGCGCCAATTAAGCTGGTCAGGAAAACATGAGAGCTGAAAAGAAACTGATTGTTGATGAATTGAGTAAGCAGATCGGCGCGTCGCCGTTTGTGCTGATTACCGATTATACGAAGATGACGGTGACGGAGTTCGCCACGTTGCGCAAGAAGCTGCGCGCGGCGCACGCCGAATGTCACGTCGTTAAGAACACGATGCTCCGGCATGCCGCAAAGGAAGCCGGCCTCAACGACTTTGACAGCGCGCTGACCGGCATGACTGCGGTTGTGATTGGCGATACCAAAGCTGACGTGAGTGTGACGGCGAAGATTTTGAAGCAGTTCACCAAGGACAGTGAAAAGAACAAGGTGAAACTAGGCACGATGGGCAAGCAGTTGCTGCAGCCAGCCGACGTGGATGCAGTGGCAGAGTTGCCACCGCTCGACGTATTGCGGGCGCAGTTCGTCGGCCTACTCCAAACACCGGCCACGCGCATTGCCGTCGTCCTCGGCGCGCCAGCCAGCCAACTTGCCCGTGTGATCAAAGCGTACGCGGACAAACCAGCCCCAGCCGCCGATGGCGGGGCTGTATAATAGAGCAACCAACCGGTTCCTCGTCGTCCCGGAGGCTTCTGGGACGAAACGGCGCGAGGCTTCGCGCCACGACGAAACCAAGAAAGGCAGATAGTCATGGCAGCAAATCTAGATCAAATCGTAGAGCAGTTAAGTGAGTTGACGGTGATTGAAGCCGCGCAACTCTCGAAGAAATTGGAAGAAAAATGGGGCGTTAGCGCCGCGGCTCCGGTCGCAGCAGCAGCTCCGGCCGCCGGTGGCGCTGCAGCTCCGGCTGCGGAAGTCAAGACCACGTTTGACGTTGTGCTCAAGGAAGCTGGCGCAAACAAAATTGGCGTAATTAAAGAAGTTCGTGCCGCCACCAGCCTCGGCTTGAAAGAAGCCAAGGACTTGGTTGAAGGCGCACCGAAGACCGTTAAGGAAGGTGCCAGCAAAGAAGAGGCCGAAGAGCTTAAGAAGAAGCTTGAAGCTGCTGGTGCTAAAGTCGAGTTGAAGTAGTTCCCGTTGTACCGGTCGGGGCGAGGTTCGCCTCGCCCTGACCTAAACTTAACCGGCCGCAAGGTCGAGGAACAAACGAATGCGCGAGCGTAAATATTACGGCAAGTTGGGTGACGTGATCGAGCCGCCTCAATTAATTGAGGCACAGATCGAGTCCTACAAGGAGTTTTTGCAGGCAGACGTGCCGGTTAGTCGCCGGAAAAGCGTCGGTTTGCAGACCGTCTTCAGGGAAGTGTTCCCCATCGAAAGTTACGACGGTCAGGCGACGCTTGATTTTGTGGACTACCAAATCGGCGACATTAAACTGTCGTGGTTGGAGTCGTTGCGCGAAGGCATCACCTACAGCGCCTCGTTGCACGTTACGTTCCGCCTCAAAGACGCCAACGGCACGAAGGAAGAAAAAGTGTACATGGGCGAAGTTCCGCTCATGACGCCGTCCGGTAGCTTTGTCATCAATGGTGCCGAACGCGTGATTGTCAGTCAGCTGCACCGCTCGCCTGGCATCTGCTTCGAATCGAGCATTCACACCTCCGGCAAGGTACTGTACGGCTTTCGCATTATTCCGGACCGCGGAACTTGGCTCGAATGTCAGTTTGACCAAAACGATTTACTCAACGTCTATCTCGACCGTCGTCATCGCCGCCGGAAATTCCTTGTTACGACATTCCTGCGGACACTCGGCTACGGCAGTGACGAAGATATTCTCAAGTTGTTCTATCAGATTGAAGAAGTGAAGTTGAAGGACTTCACTGTTGGCGAAGAAGAAAGCACGAAAGTGCTCGTCGCCGATATTATGGACAAGGAAAAAGGCGTGGTTGTTGCGCGCGCCTTCGAGCCTTTGACCAAAAACATCTGCCGTCAACTCCACGAAATCGGTATCGAAAAAATCAAAATCGTGGACACCGCCATTGATGATGGCGTCATTATCAAGTGTCTTAAGAAAGATCCTTGCAAGAATACTGAAGAAGCCCTCAAAGATATTTATCGTCGGTTGCGTCCAGGCGATCCGCCCACTGTGGCGAACGCTAATGCGCTGATTAAGCGATTGTTCTTTGATGCACGCCGGTATGACCTCGGGCGCGTCGGCCGATACAAGATTAATCAGAAGCTCAATCGGAGCGTTGACCTCGAAAATCGGATTCTTGAAAAAGAAGATTTGATTGAAGCGATTCGGTACGTTGCGAACCTGCGCAAGGGCGAAGGTTCGGTGGATGATATCGACCATCTTGGCAGCCGCCGGTTGCGGGCGGTTGGCGAATTGCTGGCTAACCAATGCCGGGTCGGTCTCGCACGCACAGAGCGTGTGGTCAAAGAGCGTATGACGCTTTTTGATGTGACCACCAACGCCATGACACCGCAGGCGCTCGTCAATCCGAAGGCGCTTTCGGCAGTTGTCCGTGATTTCTTTGGTCGCAGTCAGCTTAGCCAGTTCATGGACCAGACGAATCCGCTTAGCGAAATGACCCACAAGCGACGGCTTTCCGCACTCGGACCGGGCGGCCTC
Organism: Verrucomicrobiota bacterium; assembly: GCA_037146675.1. Taxonomy (GTDB): domain Bacteria; phylum Verrucomicrobiota; class Verrucomicrobiia; order Palsa-1439; family Palsa-1439; genus CAINDI01. The sequence continues at coordinate 17,397 of JBAWWR010000004.1, forward strand.
TCGCGGGATCGGGCTGGATTTGAAGTTCGTGACGTGCATCCATCGCACTACGGACGTATCTGCCCAATTGAGACACCTGAAGGCCCGAATATCGGTTTGATCAGCGCAATGTCCATCTATTGCCGGATCAATGAATTCGGTTTCATTGAAACCCCTTACCGGAAGGTTAAGGACGGTCGTGTCACTGAACAAATCGACTATTTGACAGCTGACCAAGAAGAGAATTACGTCGTCGCGCAGGCGAATATTGTGCTGGATGCGCGCGGCAATTTCCAAACTACAAAAGCGTCGTGCCGGTACAAGAGCGACTTTATCGAGGTCGAGCCGGAACGTGTCCATTATATGGACGTATCGCCGAAGCAGCTTGTGTCAGTTGCGGCCGGTTTGATTCCGTTCCTTGAGCATGACGATGCCAACCGGGCATTGATGGGCTCTAACATGCAACGTCAGGCGGTTCCGCTGTTAGTCAGCGAAGCACCGTTTGTCGGCACTGGCCTTGAAGGGATAATCGCACGCGACTCGAAAGTTTGCGTGCTTGCGGATGAAGCCGGTATTGTTGCGTCGGTCACGGCTCAACAAATCGTTATCACGAAAAACGGCGAGATGCCGGACGGCAAACGCAAGCTAGTCACGGATCCTGAGAATCATACTTGGGTCTACGAGCTGCGCAAATTCATGCGTTCCAATGCTGGCACCTGTTTCAATCAGAAGCCGATTGTCGCGTTGGGCGAAAAAATCAAAAAAGGTCAAGTACTGGCTGACGGCCCGGCTTGCGAAGGTGGCGAACTCGCCCTTGGACGGAACGTGCTAGTCGCGTTTATGCCGTGGTGCGGTTACAACTTCGAAGACGCTATTCTCGTCAATGAGAAGCTCGTCAAGGAAGACACCTACACCTCAATTCACATCGAAGAATACGAGTGTGGTGCGCGCGACACGAAGCTCGGACCAGAAGAAATTACCCGCGACATCCCGAACGTCGGTGAAGAAGCGCTAAAGAATCTCGGTCACGATGGCGTAATCCGCATCGGCGCGGAAGTGAAGCCCGGCGAAATTTTGGTGGGCAAAATTACGCCGAAAGGCGAGACCGAACTCGCGCCTGAAGAACGCTTGCTTCGCGCAATCTTTGGCGAAAAGGCTGCTGACGTAAAAGACACTTCCTTGCGCGTGCCGTCTGGTACCTATGGCATTGTGATGGATGTGAAAGTGTCGTCCCGGAATGAGTTGACCAAGCCAACGTTTACGCAGACTGAACTGCGGCGGCAACGCAAGACCATTGAGGAAGATTACAAGACCAAATCCACAGAACTACGGGAAGAGCTGACTGATAAGTTATCAAATATTCTGCTCGGCGAAAAAATCCCGCTCGATGTGGTTAACAGCGAGACCGGGGAAATCATCATCCCGGCCAATCGCAAGATTACCAAGACACTGCTTCGCAAACTTGCGAGCGTGTACGACAAGGTTGAAATCGATCCATCACCGATTCGGATCAAGATTCGCGAGATTATTGGCGAGTTTGAGCATCGGTTCAGTGAGATGGAATTGGAGCACGACCGTAAAACTGAGCAGACTGACTCCGGTGAGGATGTTGAACCAGGCATCATTAAGCAGGTAAAGGTTTACGTCGCCAGCAAGCGCAAGCTTGGCGTTGGCGATAAGATGGCCGGCCGTCACGGTAACAAGGGCGTCATTGCAAAAATCCTACCGGAAGAAGATATGCCGTTCTTGGTGGACGGTCAGCCGGTGGATATCGTTTTGAATCCGCTTGGTGTGCCGAGTCGTATGAACGTCGGTCAGGTTTTGGAGACGCACCTTGGTGTAGCGGCGAAAGCGCTTGGTTTCAACTTCACGTCGCCAGTCTTCGACGGTGTGACGGAGAAAGAAATCAAAGACATGCTTCACGATACCAAGAAGCTGCCCGGTTTCGAGTGGGTTACGATGCACGGTAAGACGCGTCTTTACGACGGACGAACCGGCGAGACGTTTGATCAGGAAGTGGTAGTTGGTTACATTTACCTGCTCAAGCTACACCACTTGGTGGCAGACAAGATTCATGCGCGTGCAGTCGGACCGTACTCACTAGTTACACAGCAACCACTTGGTGGCAAAGCGCAATACGGTGGTCAACGGTTTGGTGAAATGGAAGTTTGGGCGATGGAAGCCTACGGCGCAGCGTATGCGTTGCAGGAATTGCTCACCGTTAAGTCCGACGATGTGCAAGGTCGCACGCGGATTTATGAGTCCATTGTCAAAGGCGAAAACACGCTGGAAGCTGGCACGCCGGAGTCATTCAACGTGTTGATGAAGGAAATGCAAAGTTTGTGCCTCGACGTACGCGTCGGGAAGAGCGGAGGCAGCAAGTAATCCATGAGCACTACCAATAAGACCACTGCTGCACCTATCCCTTCCACTGAGACTGCCACAGCCGCCGCGCGGGTGGCGCTCGGATTGGAAAAGACTGAGGCGTTTGACCGCGTCAGTATTGGCGTGGCCGCGCCAGACGTGATTCGTTCGTGGTCGCACGGCGAAGCAAAAAACCCGGAAACGATTAACTACCGGACATTCAAACCAGAGAAGGGCGGCTTGTTCTGCGAGCGCATCTTTGGACCGGTCCGCGACTGGGAATGTAATTGCGGTAAGTACAAACGCATTAAACATCGCGGCGTCATCTGCGACCGCTGCGGCGTCGAAGTTACCCTGGCGCGCGTGCGCCGGGAGCGGATGGGACACATCGAGCTAGCAGTACCGGTCAGTCATATCTGGTTTTTCAAGTCCATGCCGTCACGGATGGGATTGATGCTTGATATGACGGCACGTGAACTCGAGCGGGTGCTGTATTACGAGGATTACGTGGTTATTGACGAGGGCAAGACGCCGCTCAAGCCGAAGCAACTGCTGACGGAAATGGAATGCCGGGAAGCGCGCGAACAATACGGCGACGGATTCGTCGCTAAGATGGGCGCGGAAGCGGTTAAGGATTTGTTGTCACGGATTGATTTGCGCAAGAATGCACACGAGTTGGAACACCAACTCGATACGACCAAGAGCAAGCAGATCAAGAAAAAAGTCGCCAAGCGACTGAAAATGACAAAGGCATTTATTGCCTCGAAGATGCGGCCGGAATGGCTCATCCTTGAAGTACTGCCGGTGATTCCACCGGACTTGCGACCACTCGTACCGCTCGAGGGCGGTCGGTTCGCCACCAGCGATCTGAATGATCTTTATCGGCGCGTCATTAACCGGAATAACCGGTTAAAAAATCTGCTTCAGCTTCGCACGCCGGACGTGATTATTCGCAATGAGAAGCGCATGTTGCAGGAAGCTGTTGATGCGCTGCTCGACAACGGCCGGCATGGCCGTCCAGTGACCGGTGCAGGTGGTCGGTCGCTCAAGTCGTTAGCGGACATGCTTAAAGGTAAGCAGGGCCGGTTCCGTCAAAACTTGCTCGGCAAACGCGTGGATTACTCTGGACGCTCGGTCATCGTGATCGGACCAGAACTAAAGCTGAACCAATGCGGCTTGCCGAAGAAGATGGCGCTTGTATTATTTGAGCCGTTCATCATCCGTCGGTTGCGTGAAATGGGTTTGGTGCACACAATCCGTTCTGCTAAGAAGCTCATTGAGCGCCAAGCACCAGAAGTCTGGGATATTCTGGAAGAAGTCACCAAGGGTCACCCGGTGATGCTCAATCGTGCGCCAACGTTGCACCGGCTCTCGATTCAAGCATTTGAGCCACAGCTCATCGAGGGCGAAGCGATTCGCATTCACCCGCTGGTTTGTACTGCATACAACGCCGACTTCGACGGCGACCAGATGGCCGTGCATGTGCCGTTGTCAATTGAAGCGCAGATGGAAGCGCGGATGTTGATGCTGGCGACAAACAACATTTTTAACCCGTCGAACGGCAAGCCGATCACGACGCCGACACAAGACATTGCGCTTGGCGTGTACTACATTACCGCTCTGGGCAAGGATAAGTTACCGGCGGATTTCCGTCCGAAACTATTTACCGGCGCGGATGAAGTGTTTTTCGTGCGCGACGAAAACGACGTTACAATTCACGAGAAGATTCGGTTAAAGAATCCGGATTATGGTCGCAAGACAGTTTACGGAGTTCCGACTGCAAAGGTAATCGAGACGACGGTTGGGCGCGTTTTGTTCAACGAAATCTGGCCGGCGGAACTTGGCTTCCATAACAAAACCGTCAACAAAACGACACTTGGTGAAATTATCTGGCAGTGTTACCGGACCGCCGGACACGACCGAACTGTGGAAGTGCTCGATAAATTGAAGGCGCTCGGCTTTGAAAGCGCAACACGTGCCGGAATTTCAATTGGTATTGATGACATGATTGTGCCGAAGGAAAAAGATCAGGTCATTAACGAGTCGCACAAAGATGTGGGCGAAGTTGAGAAACAATACCGGCGCGGCGTTATTACCGATGGCGAACGGTACAACAAGATTATCGATATTTGGACGCACGCTACGGACCGGATTTCATCCAGCATGTACAGCGCGATGGAACACAACAACGGCAAGGCCGAGTTGAATCCTGTGTTCATGATGGTGGATTCTAAGGCCCGTGGTTCAAAACAGCAGATCCGTCAGTTGGCCGGGATGCGCGGCTTGATGGCGAAACCATCCGGCGAAATTATTGAACGACCGATTCTGTCAAACTTCCGTGAAGGTTTGACGGTGCTGGAATATTTCATCTCGACGCACGGTGCGCGTAAGGGCTTGGCTGACACAGCGCTCAAGACCGCAGATTCCGGTTATATGACGCGGAAGCTGGTGGATGTTGCTCAGGACGTAATCATTCTCGAAGAGGATTGCGGGACAGTGAACGGCATTTTCGTCAAACCAATTTTTGAAGGCGAAGACGAAATCGTGAAGCTCAACGAGCGTATCGTCGGACGAGTCGCGGCGGAGGATATCACCGATCCGATTACGAAGAAGAAAATTGTCAAAGCCAATACCGAGATTGACGAAGCTGCGGCTGACGCGGTGAGTAAGCTTGGGTTGGAGCGCATTAAGATTCGCTCAGTGCTCACATGCGAATCGCGGCGTGGCGTTTGCGCGATTTGCTACGGGCGCAATTTAGCTACCGGCGCTCCTGTGAAGATCGGGCAGGCGGTTGGTATTATTGCTGCACAATCTATCGGCGAACCAGGTACCCAGCTGACGATGCGTACATTCCACATCGGCGGTACGGCGAGTCAGGTGTTTAAGCAGCCGCAAATTAAAGCGAAAAATGATGGCACGGTTCGGTATCAGGATTTACGTGCGGTCAAGCGGACAGAGGGCAACTGGGTTGTGCTCAACAAAAACGGCCAAGTCGCCGTTTTCAATGATGAAGGTCGGGAGCTTGAGCGTTATACGGTCGTGATTGGTGCTGAAATTACTGTTCCCGATGGTGGCAAGGTAAAGAAGGGTGACATATTTGTTCAGTGGGATCCGTACAACGTGCCGGTCTTGTCAGAAGTCGCCGGGACGGTGAAGTTCAATGACTTGATTGAAGGCATCACGGTTAAGCGTGAATTGGATGAAGCAACAGGTCTGATGGGTACGATGGTTATCGAACACAAGGAAGACCTTCACCCGCAGATTAACGTTGTCAATGATGCCGGTGAAGTACTCGCGTTCTACAGCATACCGGCGGGCGCGCACATCATTGTCGAAGAGCGGAGCAAGATCAACGCAGGCGGTCTGTTGGCTAAGACGCCGCGGAAGGTTTTCAAGACAAAAGATATTACCGGCGGTTTGCCACGAGTTGCCGAATTGTTTGAAGCACGGCGACCGAAAGATGCGGCTGAGATTGCAAAGATTGACGGCCTTGTGGATTTTGCCGGCACAGTGCGAGGCAAGCGGCGGATCTTGGTCAAGGATCCTAAGTCTGGAGCCGAAGAAGAGCATCTAATTTCGATCTCGAAACACATTATTGTTTTCCGTGGCGATGTTGTGAAGAAGGGACAGCAATTGACCGAAGGGCCGGTCGTGCCGCATGAAATCCTTGAAGTGTGCGGACCGCAAGACTTGCAGGAATACCTCGTCAACGAAGTGCAAGAAGTCTACCGGCTTCAAGGTGTTGAGATCAACGACAAGCACATCGAAATCATCGTCCGTCAGATGTTGCGCAAGATTCGCGTCGTGGATCCTGGTGATACAAAATTCCTGTGGGATGATCAAGTTGACAAAATTATCTTCGAGGAAGAGAACAAGCGCGTGTCCGAAGCCGGCGGCAAGCCAGCAGAGGCACAGCCGGTATTGCTTGGCATCACTAAAGCTTCACTGAGTACAGAATCGTTTATCAGTGCAGCGTCGTTCCAAGACACAACTCGTGTATTGACCGAGGCAGCGACGCATGGACGTGTGGATACGTTGCGCGGGTTCAAGGAAAATGTAATCATGGGACATTTGATTCCGGCCGGCACAGGTTATTTAAAACATCGGAATTTGCAGGTGGTTGCACTCGGCGCACCGGTCGAGCAACCGTTTGCAGAATCACCAACTGAACCGTCGAAGGACATACTTGAATAGCTGCGCAAAAAAAATGCGAAAAGTTCTTGCGCAAGAACTGCTGTCCTGATAAAGTTCTAATTCTCTTGCGTAGAAGTGCGCGAGGGTAAATTTATTTATACAATGCCGACTATTAATCAATTAATTCGAAATGGACGCTCTAGACTTAAGGTGCGATCGAAGTCTCCAGCGTTACAAAGCTGCCCGCAACGTCGTGGTGTTTGTTTGCAGGTGATGACACGGACCCCGAAGAAGCCGAACTCGGCGTTGCGCAAAGTTGCCAAAATCCGACTGACTAATGGCGTAGAAATCATTGCGTACATTCCTGACGAAGGTCACAATCTGCAAGAGCACTCGATTGTACTAGTGCGTGGTGGGCGTGTGAAGGATTTGCCGGGTGTGCGTTATCACATCGTGCGTGGTACGCTTGATGCGATGGGTGTCGAAAAACGCCGTCGCAGCCGTAGTAAGTATGGTGTGAAACGTCCTAAGGAAGGCGCTGCCAAACCGGCGGCGAAGTAATTTTTCATGCGCCGACACAGATCAGAACAACGCCAACGGGTAGGCGATCCGCGATTTAATAGCGAGTTGATCACGCGAATGATTAACACTGTTATGCGCGACGGTAAGAAAGCAGTTGCGGAGCGTTTAGTTTATGGTGCAGTTGAGCGCATTGCGGAAAAGCACAAGGATAAGGATCCAATGGAGATTCTTCGGGCCGCGATGGATAATGTGAAGCCGAAGTTGGAAGTTAAATCACGGCGGGTCGGTGGTGCGAATTATCAGGTTCCGATTGAGGTCACTGTTGACCGGCAAGAGGCACTAGCGTTGCGGTGGATGATTGATTATGCCAAGGCTCGCAAGGCGACCGGTATGACAATTGCGTTGGCGACTGAAATTATGGATGCGGCCAACAATACCGGTAACGCGGTCAAGAAGCGCGAAGACATGCATAAAATGGCACAAGCTAATCGAGCTTTTGCGCATTACCGCTGGTAGTCTTGAAGTGCAATCACAGTAAAAAGTTCATCGGGAATAACTTTCGTTAGATATAAAATGGCAATTGCCGAACAATCGAATGTGCAGACGCCGAAGTCGCGGTCCGACGCGAAGCGCCAGGTGGCGCTTGAGCGGACGCGAAATATCGGTATTTGCGCGCACATCGACGCCGGGAAAACGACGACGACTGAGCGTATTCTTTATTATACCGGCAAGGTGTACAAGCTTGGTGAGGTTCATGAGGGCACGGCTACCATGGACTGGATGGAGCAAGAGCAGGAGCGCGGTATCACGATTACAAGTGCTGCGACGACTTGTTTTTGGCGTGAAAACCGGATCAATATTATTGATACGCCTGGGCATGTTGATTTTACTGTTGAAGTTGAACGCAGCTTGCGTGTACTCGACGGTGCTTGTGCGGTATTCTGTGCGGTTGGCGGTGTAGAGCCTCAGTCTGAGACCGTTTGGCGCCAAGCAAATAAGTACAAGGTTCCGCGCATTGCTTTTGTTAACAAGATGGATCGTACCGGCGCTGACTTTGAGGCGGCTGTTGCGCAGATGCGCGAACGACTAGCGGCCAACGCAGTACCGATTCAATTACCGATTGGCAGTGAAGCAGCTTTCAAAGGTATTATTGATCTCGTCGAGATGAAGGCGCACATTTGGTCGGGTGAAGAACTTGGCGCACAATTTGAAATTGTAGATATTCCTGCTGATCTCCTCGAATACGCAAAGGCTGCGCATACGAAACTCGTTGATGCAGTTGCTGACAAGGATGACGAGATTGCGAATCTTTATCTCGAGGGTAAGGAGATTTCCGTTGATCAGCTGAAGGCTGGTTTACGGCGTTTGGTCATTAAAAACGAACTCGTGCCGGTGGTTTGCGGGTCGGCCTTTAAGAATAAAGGCGTACAACCCTTGCTTGATGCCGTAGTGGCTTACTTGCCGTCACCGGTGGATATTCCGGATGTTACCGGTATGAATCCAGACAGCAAGGAACCAGAGACGCGACCAGCTGATGACAATGCAAAATTTAGTGCGCTTGCATTCAAGATTTGGACCGACCCATACGCCGGTAAGCTGATTTTCTTCCGTGTTTATTCCGGTAAGGCCACCAAAGGCATGACGGTTTACAATCCGCGCAATAACAAGCGTGAGCGTATTGGTCGATTGCTCGAAATGCATGCCAACCACCGTCAAGAAATTGACACGGTATACTCTGGTGATATTGGCGCGCTGGTTGGTCTGAAAAACATTACGACCGGCGATACAATTTGCGACGAAGACGAGACAATTCTGCTTGAATCGATTACGTTTCCCGAGCCGGTTATTTCGATGGCTATCGAGCCGAACACGAAGGCTGATCGCGATAAGATGGCCACGGCGCTTCAACGGCTTGCTGATGAAGATCCGACTTTCCGTCTCACATCCGACCATGAGACCGGTCAGACTATTATTTCAGGCATGGGTGAGCTGCATCTCGACATCATTAAAGACCGGATGTTCCGCGAATTTAGCGTTAGTGCTACTGCCGGACGTCCGCAAGTAGCTTACCGAGAAACCATCACAAAATCTGCAGAGGGCGAAGGCAAGTTTATTCGTCAATCTGGCGGACGCGGTCAGTACGGTCACGCATGTATTACAATCGCGCGCGGTGAAAAAGGTTCTGGCGTTGTAGTTGAGGATGAAACAGTTGGTGGTTCGATTCCTCGTGAATACATCGGTGCGGTTGAAGATGGTATTATTGAAGCAGCACAGACAGGCGTGCTTGGTGGTTACCCGATGGTGGATGTGTATATTGAGATTGTGGATGGCACATTCCACGAGGTAGATAGCTCCGAAATCGCTTTTAAAATGGCTGGTATTTTCGCGTTCAAGGATGCCTGTCGTAAGGCTGGCGCGATTATGCTCGAGCCGATTATGAGTGTTGAAGTTATTACGCCTGAAGAGCACATGGGTGACGTGATTGGTGACCTGAATAGCCGGCGTGGCAAAATCAGCCATATCGAATCACGGGCTAACTCGACCATTGTGCACGCGACCGTGGCGCTGGCGGAGATGTTCGGCTATGCAACCGGATTGCGATCATTGACGAAGGGTCGGGCGAGTTACTCGATGGAGCCGGCCGCATTTGAGAAAGTACCTGAAAACATCCTTGCAACAATTTTGGATAAGATAACCGGCGACAAAGCCGCCGAGGCTCAGAAGAAATGAATAATCAGCGGATTAGAATTCGTCTAAAAGGGTACGATCACCGTCTGCTCGACCAGTCGGCACACGAGATTGTTGAAACTGCCAAGCGCACTGGCGCGAAGGTTGCCGGGCCGATTCCGTTGCCAACAGACATCTGGCGGCACACGGTAAATCGTTCTCCGCACTGTGATAAGAAATCAATGGAGTCGTTTGAAATGCGGACACACAAACGGTTGCTTGATATTATTGACCCGACGGCGAAGACCGTGGATGAATTGAAAAAACTTAACCTACCGGCAGGCGTGGACATTACCATTAAGATTTAGTTATGGAACTTCTCGGCAAAAAATTAGGGATGACGCAGCTTTTCGACGCGAAGGGAAACGCTGTCGGCGTGACTGCAATTGAAGTTGGTCCTTGCACAGTTTTGCAAAAAAAGTCACTGGAAACAGATGGCTACCATGCCGTCCAACTCGGCTTTGGTGAGCGCAAGGCAAGCCGTGCGACGAAGCCGTTGATCGGTCACTGTAAGAAGGCGAATGCTGCACCGGCTAAAGCGATTCGGGAATACCGGACTGTCGCGCCGGTTGCCTTCAACGTCGGTGACAAGATCACTGTAAAAGAATTTAAGCCCGGCCAGTTTGTGGATGTTATTGGAACGAGCAAAGGTAAGGGTTTTCAAGGTGTTGTGAAGCGGTACAAGTTCGCCGGTGGTCCAGCGAGTCATGGTCAGAAGGGGTGGTTCCGTCGTCCCGGCGCGATTGGCGAGCGGTTGTTTCCTGGTCGTGTGTTTCGTGGTCAGCGGATGCCGGGGCACATGGGAAATACGCAAATTACCACGCAAAATTTACGTGTTATTCAGGTTCGGGAAGCTGATAATTTGTTATTGATTGAAGGCGCGGTGCCTGGCCCACGTGGTGCAGTCATCGTTGTCCGTCACGCGAAGAAGAAGAGCCAATGAAGATTTCTGTCATCAACATGGCCGGCAAAGCGGCTGGCGAAATTGAAATCGCTGATGAGCTTGTCATCAAGAACGGCAAGGGAACGCAAGCTGTTCACGATGCAATTGTGGCATACCGGGCAAACCAACGCCTTGGCACGCACAAGACTAAGCAAATGGGCGAAGTGGCCGGCACCGGCAAGAAGCCGTGGAAGCAGAAGGGCACTGGCCGCGCTCGTGCCGGGTCATTCCAGTCGCCGATATGGCGTGGTGGAGCAATTGCATTCGGACCACAGCCGCGCGATTATTCGCAGCGGATACCGAAGAAAGTTAAAACACTCGCGTTGCGTAAGGCGTTTAGCGACCGGTTGTTGGCCGGTGACTTGGTTGTTGTGGACGAATTGAAGTTGACCGGGCCAAAGACAAAAGACTTTATCGGTTTGATTAGCAATGTCGTGGCTTCAAAAGGCATGACGTTACTGGTGACAGATGTCGTGGAAAAGAATTTAAAATTGGCGGCGGGCAACGTTCCAACGGTGTATGTCGAATTGGCAGACTCGCTCAATCCGTACGAGTTGTTGCGCTTTGATAAGATTGTGGTTACCAAGGCTGGATTTACAAAACTAACAGCGCGGGTGGGCAAGTAATGAAAAATCCGTACGATGTTATTAAGACTGTGCGCGTGACTGAGAAGGGCACGGAACAGACCGAAAAGCACAACCGGTATCAGGTGGTAGTGGACAAGCACGCGAACAAGCTCGACATCAAGCACGCCGTAGAAAAGGCGTTCAAGGTGAAAGTGGTACGAGTCAACACGCTGCACGTTCGCGGTAAAGCGCGCCGGCAACGAACGGCACAGGCTGGGACCTCGCCGGCATGGAAAAAAGCAGTCGTCACGCTCAAGGCTGGCGACAAAATCGAACTTACGTAATTGTCATGGGCCTTAAAACTTTCAGACCAATAACATCTTCGCTGCGCGGGACGGTGCTCTCGGATTTCGCGGAGCTTACGAAGCATCAACCGGAACAGTCCTTGACCGTTGCGAAGCGGCGGACCGGTGGCCGTAATAATCTTGGACGGATGACCGCGCGCGGAATTGGCGGTGGGCACAAGCAGCGCTATCGTATTATTGATTTTAAACGTGATAAGATTGGTGTGGCGGCAACGGTTGAAGCGATTGAGTATGATCCGAATCGGACGGCGCGTATTGCATTGCTGAAGTACGTGGACGGCGAAAAGCGCTACATAATCGCGCCGATTGATTTGAAAGTTGGGGCAATTGTGAAGAGTGGGCCGGATGCAGAATTGGCATCTGGTAACGCGTTGCCGTTGCGAAAGATTTTGCCGGGGATGTCGATTCACAATATCGAATTGCAGCACGGTCGCGGTGGTCAGCTATGTCGGAGTGCAGCAATGGCGGCTCAGATCATGGCTTTTGAAGGTGACTACGCGCTTGTTAAATTGCCGTCAAGCGAGCTGCGGAAGATTCATGCTGACTGCTACGCGACAATCGGTCAGGTAGGCAATCCCGATAACATGAACATTATGCTCGGCAAAGCTGGGCGCAGTCGCTGGCTCGGAATTCGTGGAATCAGTCGCGGTATGTGCCGTAACCCGGTCGATCACCCGATGGGCGGTGGTCAAGGAAAGAGCAAGGGCGGCGGTGGTTGGCACCATCCGTGTTCACCTTGGGGCAAGCTTGCCAAGGGTGGTAAGTCGCGACGGAAGAAGAAGTACTCGAACGCATTTATTGTGGAGCGTAGAAAGAAATAATGGGACGTTCTCTAAAAAAAGGCCCGTTTGTTGATGACCACCTTATGGCCAAGGTGGAAAAGATGGCCGCTGGTGACAAGAAGCCGATTAAAACTTGGTCACGACGGTCGATGATTACGCCAGAGTTCGTTGGGCACACATTTTTGGTGCACAACGGCAAGAATCATATGCCTGTCTTTGTGACTGAAAACATGGTTGGTCACCGGCTTGGTGAGTTTTCGCCAACGCGAACGTTCAGGTCGCACGGTGCCCACACAGAGAAGGCGGTCGCCAAGTAAGGTGATCGGTAGCTGTGCGATACGCACCGGTATGTCGTTGGTCGGTTGGGTTTGTTTTGTTCTTTGTATTGGTAGGAGTGGATTGGGCTGAAGATGAGTCACTGCGGAAGGCTCTGGATCAACTCAGTGTCAGTTATGTCGCTACGCAGCAACGGTTGCGTGATCAGGAAGCGGCGTTGCAGACGTTAACTGCGAGTTTGGGTATTGCGCAGACTGAGAGTGAGATGTTTCAGCAGCTTTGGAGCGAGGCTCAGGTGCGGGTACAAACGCTCGGATCAAATTTGATAGAGTCGGATACAGTAGCGACGCACCGGCAGTTGGTCGAGGCATTGCGCAAATTGTATCTGGCAGAAGTGAATCGGCAGCGATTGATGGAACTGCTAAAGCGGTTAGTAGCCGTTATCGAGTTGAATCAGGACGTTTCTGGTGAAATCGCAGTGACAAAGCAGTTGCTGGCTGATAAAACGATAAGCGCAGCGGTGCTTGTGAGTGGTTCGACATTAGCAGTCGCGAAAGTTTTGGATGTTAATCTGAAACTACGGTTGGTGGTGCTCGATGTCGGTGCGCAAAACGGCGCGCGGGTAGGAATGCCGTTAATAATTTTACGTGGTGACCGAGTGGTTGCCGAGTTGCGGGTTGTGGAAGTGCGCCCAAAGATTTGTGGCGCGCTAATTGAAAAAGCAGAGAGCAACGTTACGTTGCAAGCGGGTGATACCGCGCAGGTGACGAAGGGTTAGACAATTTTATGGATGTGCTAGCGACAACTAAATATGCGAAAATGAGTCCCGCCAAGGTAGGCGAGGTGACGCGGATGATCCATGGCAAGCACGCCGCTGAGGCGTTGGAGTTATTGCGGGTGATACCACGTAAGTCGGCGCGCTTAATTGAAAAGACATTGAAGTCGGCAATCGCTAACGCGACGAACAATGCGAAACTTGCGGCTGATGTGCTAGTGGTGAAGGAAGCGGTGGCCAATGAAGGGCCGCGATTGAAGCGTTTTCAGCCGAAGGCACGTGGCAGCGCGGGCCCGATTATCAAGCGATTGAGTCATATTCGGATCGTGTTGACAGACGGACAATAATTTATGGGACAAAAAGTAAATCCGATTGGTTTTCGTGTGTCAGTCACTAAGGACTGGCTATCGAAGTGGTATGCCGACAAGAAAGACTACGCGCCGCTTTTGCTTGAGGATATCAAGATTCGTGACATTGTTAAGAAAAAGCTCGCAGCAGCTGCCGTGTCGAAGATTGCCATTGAACGCTATGCCAACCGGGCTCGTATCACGATTTTTACCGCTCGTCCTGGGATTGTTATCGGACGGAAGGGTTCTGAAATTGATAAGTTGAAGGAAGACCTTGGGAAGATGACCGGTAAAGAAATTTACGTGGATATCGTCGAAGTCAAACAGCCGGAGACGAACGCGCAGCTTGTTGCTGAGAACATCTCATTGCAGCTCGAACGTCGAATCAGCTTTCGACGGGCAATGAAAAAATCGGTGCAGACGGCGATGGATTTCGGCGCGCAGGGAATCAAGGTTGCCTGTGGCGGTCGATTGGGTGGATCGGAAATTGCGCGACACGAGAAATACCGGGTCGGCAAGATTCCGTTGCATACGTTGCGCGCAGATATTGATTATGGTTTTGCTGAGGCGCAGACTGTGTATGGAAAAATCGGCGTGAAAGTTTGGATTTGCAAGGGCGAACGCGCTCGTAAGGAACCGATACCGGTTGCGAAACCGGTGGCGCCAGCGGTAAACGCAACGTCGGCAGCCTAGGAGATTTTTGTCATGCCACTGATGCCAGCCAGAGTAAAACACCGCAAACAGCAACGAGGTAATCGTGCCGGGATCGCTTGGCGCGGAACTGAAGTGTCGTTTGGAGAATTTGGATTGCAGGCGCTTGACCGTACATGGTTAACTGCAGTGCAGATCGAAGCTTGTCGCGTGGCGTTGTCACGCAATATGAAGCGCCGCGGAAAGCTATGGATTCGAATCTTTCCGGATAAGCCTTTCACAAAGCGTCCGCCGGAAACTCGAATGGGTAAGGGTAAGGGCAACGTCGAAGGTTGGGTGGCGGTTGTCCGTCCCGGTAACGTGCTGTTTGAAATGGGCGGCGTGACTGAAGCGCTGGCGCAAGATTCATTCCGACTGGCGGCAGCAAAACTGCCAATTAAGACCAGATTTGTAAAGAGACGCTAAATGAAACCGAAGGAAATTCGCGAATTAACCGAAGTGGAAGCGCAGGCGAAACTGCGTGACCTACGGCAGGAACTGTTCAATCTGCGCCTGCAGCAGCAGACCGCTAGATTGGAGCGGCCAAGCCGGCTGCGCGATGTTCGCCGGGATGCCGCACGTATCGAAACCATTTTACGCGACCGCCAACTGAAGGCCGCCGCGAGTAAGTCAGAGAATTGATCATGGCCGAGCCAATCCAATCTACCGTGCATAAAAAAGAAATTGTCGGTGAAGTTGTCAGCGACAAGATGAACAAGACCATTGTCGTCGAGATTTCACGACGCGTGCGCCATCCCAAGTATCACAAGGTCATGACGAAGTATAAGAAGTTTTACGCGCATGATGAAAAAGATGAGGCCGCCATCGGCGACCGCGTGCGGATTATTGAATCGCTGCCGCTGAGTAAGCTGAAGCGTTGGACGTTAGTTGAAATCGTTACGAAAAAAGCAACGATTGAAAAGGTGGTAGCATGATTCAGATTCGTACGCATTTGGATGTGGCAGACAATACCGGCGCACGAGTCGCATGGGCGATTGGCGTCTTGGGTCACCAGAAGCGCTACGCGCGCGTCGGCGACATCATTAAGGCACACGTCAAGGAAGCAGCGCCGGATGGCACAGTTAAAAAAGGCGAAGTCATTACCTGTGTTGTTGTTCGCACAAGGTCGGCATTGCGACGATCAGACGGTTCGTACGTCAGGTTTGACAGCAACGCAGTAGTTATTATTGATGATCAGTTGAATCCAAAGGGAACGCGTATTTTTGGACCGGTCGCCCGAGAATTGCGCGACAAGAATTTCAGTAAAATCATCTCGCTGGCACCTGAGGTGTTATAACGATGAATACGCTGCATATTAAGAAGAATGATTTGGTAGTTGTGCTTTCAGGCGCTGACAAGGGCAAGGCCGGTAAAGTGCTCGTGACGCTACCAGAGGCTCGACGCGTAGTGGTCGAAGGTGTTAATGTGATGAAGAAGACGGTCCGCAAATCACAGGACAATCCCAAGGGCGGCATCATCACAAAGGAATTTCCAATCGCTGCGGCCCGGGTGATGCTGCAGGAAAAATTTGAGCTGCGTAAGAAGAAGCGCGGCGTGCCGGTCACTAATGCGGCAAACGATTAATACGGCTTATGTCACAACTTAAGGAACATTACAAAACCAACATCGTCGAGCAGCTCATGAAGAGCGGCAAGTACGCCAACCGGATGCAAGTCCCGCAGGTGGAAAAAGTCGTTCTCAACATGGGCGTTAACTCCAAGCACGATAAAGATGTCATGACCGAGGCGCAGGCAGCGCTCACGCTGATTACCGGTCAGAAACCGATTGTCACGTACGCCAAGAAAAGCGTTGCGAATTTCCAAGTTCGTGAAGGAATGCCGGTTGGCGCAAAAGTCACACTCCGCGGCGGTCGGATGTACGATTTTCTCGAAAGATTTTTGAATGCCGCACTGCCACGGATCCGCGACTTTCGTGGTGTTAATCCGCGCGGGTTTGACGGGCGTGGCAGTTACACGATGGGTGTGAAGGACCAAGCGATTTTTCCAGAGGTCGAAATGGATAAAGTTAAACACAACCTTGGAATGGATGTGACGATTGTGACAACGGCAAACACGGACGCTGAGGCGAAAGAGTTATTAAAACTGCTTGGGATGCCGTTCAGTAGCTAGAGGACGAAACGTTATGGCGAAATTAACCTGGGAAATCAAAGCGGCGGGGCCGGCAAAGTTTTCGTCGCAGAAGTATAATCGCTGCAAGAATTGCGGAAGACGGCATGCGTACATTCGGCGGTTTCAGATTTGCCGGATTTGCTTCCGGGAATTGGCCAGCCAGGGTAAGATCCCCGGCGTTACAAAGGCGAGTTGGTAGGACATGAATCAGACTGATCCAATTGCAGATATGTTGACGCGAATTCGCAATGCGAATAGCGCACTCAAACCTGAAGCTGTGATGCCGTTTTCACGGATGAAAGGCGAGATCGCGAAGGTGCTAAAAAGCGAAGGTTACATCGCCGATTTTTACGTCGAAAAGCAAGAAACTGGTCCGCAGCTTCTTAAAGTTCAGCTTAAAATCGTCGGCAAAGAACGTTCCATTGTCGGTATTCAACGAATCAGCCGTCCGGGCTTGCGTCGTTATATCGGCGCTCAAAAAGTACCGCGCGTGCTCGGTGGTATGGGGATTTCAATTGTCACGACCTCGAAAGGTGTGATGACTGGTTACGAGGCCAAAAAAGCAAATCTCGGCGGTGAAGTTTTAGCGTACGTTTGGTGAGCTATGTCACGCATTGGCAAACAACCTATTTTAATACCGGCCCAAACCAAAGTTGCTGTTACCGGCCAATTGGTTTCGGTCGAAGGGCCGAAGGGCAAACTCGAATTCAACGTCCCGTCACCGATTTCCGTTGCTGTCAAAGACGGCAAGGTCGTCGTGTTTACGGCGCAACTTGATCGCACTGGCAAATCACGCTGGGGTTTGACTCGCAGCTTGATTGCTAACATGGTCAAGGGCGTTAATGACGGTTACTCAAAGCAATTGCTCGTTGAGGGTGTTGGTTTCCGCGCGGCCGTCCAAGGCGCGATCTTAAACCTACAACTCGGTTATTCGCATCCAATTAACTTCGCGATTCCGCAAGGCATCAAAGTTACAGTGGTGGACACGGCGGATAAAAAACCGCAAATCACTATCGAAGGCGCAGATAAACAAATGGTCGGCGAAGCGGCCGCGCGGATTCGGCGGTTCTACAAACCCGAACCGTACAAAGGCAAAGGCATCCGGTATGTCGGCGAACAGGTGCGGCGTAAGGCTGGCAAGACTGTTACCTCGGCAGGCGGTTAATTCCCATGATTCCGAAAATTAAAACTGCAGCACGGCGCCGGCGACATCTCCGGTTGCGCCAGAAAATCAGCGGTACTGCCGCGCGTCCACGGATGGCTGTGGCGTTGACCGGTAAGCACATTTACGTGCAGTTCATTGACGACGTGGCCGGTAAGACGCTCGCCGCCGCCAGCACCATTGCTGCGGAAGGCAAAGGCACGAAAACTACTGTGGCCGGCGCAAAGACAATCGGTGCGCTCGCTGCCCAGAAGGCAAAAGAGAAAAACATCAGCACGGTTGTGTTTGACCGTGGCGGGTTTCGGTTTCATGGCCGCGTGAAAGCGTTGGCCGATGCCGCTCGCGAAGCAGGATTGAAATTCTAGTTATGGCACCCGAAAAAAAGCCCAAGTTCGCCAAACCCGTTACTTCAAAAGTTAAGGGAACGTCACCAGTCACTGCCGGCGAGGAGCTCGGTGTTGATCTCGAGTCCCGCGACGGTGAGCTGATTGAGAAAGTCGTTTTCGTCAACCGCAGTGCTAAGGTCGTAAAAGGCGGCCGCCGTTTCCATTTCAGCGCGCTGGTTGTGGCCGGTAATCGCCGCGGCAAGGTAGGTTGGGGCTTCGGCAAGGCCAATGAAGTGGCCGACGCTATCCGTAAAGGAACAGAACAGGCCAAGAACGCATTGGTGCGAATGAATTTGAATGGCAACACGATTCCGCATGAGATTATCGGCGTATTCGGCGGCGGTCGCGTGTTATTGCGTCCGGCCTCGCCAGGAACCGGTGTTATCGCCGGTGGTAGTGTTCGCGCTGTGCTCGAAGCGGTTGGTGTGCATGACGTGCTGACAAAATCGCTTGGCTCAAGTAATGCTGTCAATGTGGTTAAAGCTACACTTGATGCGCTCTCGAAGTTGCGACCGCGTGATGAAATTTATCGCGTACGCGGCATTAGCAAGCCGGTACGGACAGGAGTGAGTTGATATGACGATGCGTTTGCATAATCTCAAACCGCGCCCCGGTGCCAAACATCGCAAGAAGCGTGTTGGTTTTGGTGAAAGTTCTGGTCATGGTAAAACTTCTGGTCGTGGCGGTAAAGGTCAGACCGCGCGTTCTGGTGGCTCAATTCGATTGGGCTTTGAAGGTGGCCAAATGCCGTTGTTCCGCCGGATTCCGAAGCGCGGTTTCAACAACAAAATCTTTGGAACGCACCTTTCCGTAATTAATGTTGAGGCGTTGAATGCATTTGCTGATGGCGCGATTGTCACACCAGAGACGCTAGTGGAGCAAGGAATTCTAAAGAAGTTGCTGCAAGGCGTTAAAGTCCTCGGCACTGGCGATCTCACGAAGAAGTTGACGGTAAAAGCGCAGCAGTTCAGCGCGACGGCTCGCGAAAAGATTACCAAAGCCGGTGGCACTTGCGAAGATTTACAATTACCGGGAATTCGCACTAAGGCTGTTGTCGCGAAGTAAAATGTTTTCTGCGTTCCTCAATAGTTGGAAGATACCGGAACTTCGTCGGCGAATTCTGTTCACCCTTGGGATTATTGCCTTGGCGCGCGTCGGGGCGAACATCCCGTGTCCCGGTGTTGATCCTTCTGCGTTGAACGAGTACATTGGACGCATTCAAAGTCAGGTTGGTGGTAGTTTTGTCGGATTGGCGATGCTGATGACTGGCGGTGGACTGCAGAATTGCGCAGTGTTTGCACTAGGCGTAATGCCGTACATCAGCGGTTCGATTATTATGACGCTGTTGACGGCGGTCATTCCATCATTTGAACGACTACGGCAAGAAGGCGAGTCTGGTCGCGCGAAGATTATCCAGTACGGACGTTACCTCACTGTGTTGATTTGCGTTATTCAAGGATTCTTTCTCGCAAAAGCATTTGAGAACCCGGGCGGGCTTTTTCCTGGTTTTAGTGGTGTGCTCGTGCGGAACCCAGGTTTGGGATTTGAGCTGTTAACCGTTTTGACAATCACTAGTGGTACGGTGCTGCTGATGTGGCTCGGCGAGCAAATCACTGCGCGTGGTATTGGTAATGGCGTGTCAATTATCATCACGGTAGGTATTGTGGATCGGTTGCCACGTGCCATCGCTCAGGCGTGGACGCTTTTTTTTGGACCAGAAAGTTCATTCAATATTTTACACGCGCTACTGTTGTTGGTTATGGTGCTGGCAGTAGTGGCCGGTATCATTGCGGTCACGCAGGCGCAGCGGAAGATACCGGTCCAGTACGCACAACGGATGGTTGGTCGCAAAATGCTCGGCGGTGGACAGACGTTTATGCCGTTGCGAGTTAACTACGCCGGCGTGATGCCGATCATTTTTGCACAAGCGATTTTGTTGTTCCCGCAAAAAATTATCGCGATGTCGCACTTAGCGTTTTTTCAGCAGATCGCCCGGCAACTGACGGAAGGCGAAGGTTTGTATTTGGCGTTATACGGGTTGATGATTTTGTTTTTCTCATATTTTTGGGTGGCAACGCAGTTTAATCCGTTGCAGATCGCGGATGATTTGAAGCGGTATGGTGGATACGTGCCTGGCATACGCCCGGGCAAGCCGACGGCAGAATATTTGGATCACACGATGACGCGGATTACGTTAGCTGGCGCGGTTTTCCTGACAGTGATTGCGGTGATTCCGTACATTCTCTCGCACAATTTCAAATTACCGTATTTAACGGCGAGTTTTTTCGGCGGCACGAGCATGCTAATTACCGTTGGTGTAATGCTCGATACGATGCGGCAGGTCGAGTCGCACCTGTTTATGCGTGGGTACGACGGGTTTCTGCGTAAAGGCAAATTGCGCAGTCGCCGGTAGGCAGTTCATTGACAAAGGACGGGTAGCACCGGTATGATTCCGGTCAAGTCGGCAGCGGAGATAAAGCGGATGCGCGCAGCGTGTGCGGCAGCTGCAGATGTCCTACAAGCGGTTGCCATATTGGTGGTGCCGGGTTGTACGACACAGGAATTGAACCAAGCGGCTGGCGAGTTAATCGCGCAGCGCGGAGGTAAAAGTCCGTTTTTGGGATATAAAGGTTATCCTGGCAATATTTGTGTATCGGTGAACGAGGAAGTCGTGCACGGAATCCCCGGCAAGCGACGGATTCAATACGGCGACATTGTGAGTTTGGATGTGGGAATTATTGTAGATGGCTACGTCGGCGATAATGCGACGACGGTAGCAGTTGGAGCAGTGGAGCCGCGAACGCAGGAGCTATTGCGAGTAACGGAACAGGCGCTACTAGCCGGTATTAGAAAAGCTCGTGCGGGTAACCGGGTTGGTGAAATTTCATTTGCGGTGCAGAGTGTAGTTGAAGCGCACGGTTTTTCGGTGGTGCGTGAATTTGTTGGGCACGGTGTTGGGCGGAAGTTGCACGAAGACCCGCAGATTCCGAACTACGGTCGAACTAGTGACGGTCCGAAGTTGAAGTCGGGGATGACGTTGGCAATCGAGCCGATGATCAATGCCGGGACATTTGAAGTGCAAGTGCTTAGTGACGGTTGGACCGTTGTTAGTACCGACGGTGAACCGAGCGCGCATTTTGAGCACACGGTGCTAGTGACAGACGGTGAAGCGGAGATTTTGACATGGCCAACGAAGAAGCCATAAAAGTGGAAGGAACGGTTGTAGAGTTGTTGCCAAATACGATGTTTCGGATAGAATTGCCGAACAAGCATCGCATTTTGGCACACCTCTCTGGTAAGATGAGGCTGCATTTCATCCGGTTATTGCCGGGCGATAAGGTAATGATCGAGATGAGTCCGTGTGATTTAAGTAAAGGTCGGATTACGTTCAGACAAAAGTAGGAAGTTCGAAAACATGAAAGTGAAACCATCAGTTAAACGATTGTGCGAACGCTGCAAAGTGGTTCGCCGCAAAGGTGTGGTGCGGATTATCTGCACTAACCCGCGGCACAAACAGCGGCAAGGCTAAAGGCAGGACATGGCACGAATTATTGGAGTGGAAATTCCAGACGCAAAAAAAGTTGGCATCTCGTTGCGCTACATTTACGGCATCGGGCCGACCACGGCACTGCAAGTCTGTGCGAAAGCCAAGGTGGACCCGAACGTCCGTGCGAAAGATTTGAATGACGAACAGCTAGCGCATTTGTCGACTGCTTTGCAGCAGTACCGAATTGAGGGTGATCTGCGCCGTGAGGTGCAGACGAACATCAAGCGTAAAATGAGCATCAACTGCTACCAAGGCACTCGCCATAAAAAGGGATTGCCGGTGCACGGCCAGCGCACGTCGACCAACGCGCGCACTCGTAAGGGTCCGCGCAAGACAGTCGGTGTCCAACGCAGCAAAGATACAAAGACTGCCGCCTAGGATTAATTGAGGAACCAAATGGCTAAAGACGCAAAAAAGCCCGAACAGTCGAAAGATAAAAAAGATAAAGCTGAGAAGATTGCCGCAGTGGCAGTCACACCGGCAGCTGAACCTAAAGGCACGGCACCTGCTGCTGATGCAAAAGGGTCGGTTGCTCCGGCAGCAACGGCAATAACGGCGGTGCCGGCCACAGCAGCTGAAGTTCTCGGTGAAGGTGAAGTTGCTAAGAAGGTTGTCAAGGCCAAGCATAGCAAGAATGTCATCCAGGGCATCGCGCATATCATGGCGACATTCAACAACACCATCGTTTCTATTACCGACGCTAAAGGTCGCGTTATCGGTTGGTCAAGCGCCGGTCGCGCTGGGTTCAAAGGTTCACGCAAAAGCACGGCTTATGCTGCACAGCTCGCCGCACAGGATGCCGCTCGCCAAGGTATGGCCCATGGACTTCGGGAAGTTGAAGTCTGGGTAAAAGGTCCCGGCACTGGTCGCGAATCAGCAATTCGTGCCTTGCAAGCAGTTGGCTTGGAAATCACGATGATTAAAGATGTCACACCGGTACCCCACAATGGTTGCCGTCCGCCGAAAGCCCGGCGCGTTTAGTTAGGAGATATTTACATGGCACGTTACAAAGGTCCTCGCGTCCGCATCAGCCGTAAGTTCGGTCAACCGATCTTCGGCCCATCAAAATACCTCGAACGCCGCGCTTATCCGCCTGGTGTCCACGGCCCAAAGAAATCACGCCGCAAGCTAAGTGATTATGCTGTTGGACTCGCGGAGAAACAGAAGCTCCGGTACCAGTACGGTTTGTTGGAGCGCCAATTCCGGCGGATGTTTGAAATTGCCCGCAAGACGCGTGGTGTGACTGGCGAAACATTATTGCAGTTGCTTGAAACTCGTTTGGATAACGTGGTGTTCCGAGTTGGTTTTGGCAGCACGCGTGCGTTGGCTCGGCAAATTGTCAACCATGGACACATTCGTGTTAACGGTCGCAAGGTAAGTACTGCGTCATTCAACGTTAAGCCAGGCGATGTGATTGAAGCACGGCCGACGGCTGTGTCGCAGCAACTCGTCAACCGGAGCTTGGAGTCGGCAGCGATTCGCCAGGTGCCGGACTGGCTCAGTTTTCAGAAAGATGCTTACCGGGCTCAAATGATGCGCGTTCCGACGCGTGATGACATTCAGCCCATCGTTAACGAGCAGCTAATCGTCGAATTCTATTCTAGATAACTAAAGCTAACCGGGTTGTTGGTCCGCGATTCTAGAACGCGGGAAACCCAATCCACGTAGAAGGAGTTCACAATGCCAGTTCGTCTAGGTCGTTTTGAAATGCCGAAGCGCATGACGCGCGAAGACGCCAGCGCCACGCCCACATATGCCAAATTCATCGCCGAGCCGTTTGAAGCCGGTTACGGCCAAACCATCGGCAATTCGCTGCGTCGCGTGCTACTGAGCTCGCTAGAAGGTGCGGCGATTTCCTCGATCAGTATCGAAGGCGCGCCGCATGAGTTCAGCACCGTGCCCGGTGTCGTTGAAGACGTTACCGACATCATTCTGAACCTCAAAAAAGTATTATTGCGGTCGCATAGCCGTGAAGCGCACACCTTGTACTTGTCAGTCAACAAGGAAGGCGCGGTCACTGCCGGCGATATCAAGAGCGATCAGGTTGTTGAAGTGCTCAACCCTGACCAGCACATTTGCACACTCGACAAGAAAATGAAGTTCACCGCTGAGTTTGAAATCAAAGTCGGTCGCGGTTTCTGCCCAGCGGAAGAGAACAAAAAAGAGGAACAGACGATTGGCGTTATTCCCATTGACTCATTGTTCTCGCCGGTTCGGCGTGTCCGCTACGGCGTCGAAAATACGCGCGTCGGCCAACGCACCGATTACGACAAGCTTGTTATCGAAGTTTGGACCGATGGACGGATCACACCAGAAGATGCGATGGTCCAATCCAGCAACATTCTCCGTCATCACCTCGATGTATTCTGCGATTACGACAAGGACATCGTCATCGAATTTGAGGAAGCTCAGGAGAAAGTCAGCGTCGAACAGGCCAAGCTCAAGAAGTTGCTCAACATGAGCGTTAACGAAATTGAACTGAGCGTCCGTGCCGCCAACTGCTTGAACAACGCCAACATTACCACCGTCGGTCAGTTGGCCATGAAGAGCGAAGGCGAAATGCTCAAATACCGGAACTTCGGCAAAAAATCACTCAACGAAATCAAAGACAAGCTTTCTGCTCTTGGCCTTTCGCTCGGCATGAAAATTGAAGGTGGCCCTGAAGTGCCTGCCGATGCCACTGCCGAATTGTTGAGCGCGCCGGCCAAGTCCGAGTAATCGAGAGGGAGACTTACCGCTATGCGACATCGTTCCGCTACTGCTACGCTGGGGATGAAATCTCAGCATCGTCGGGCTGTGCTGGCCAACTTGGTCTGCAGCTTGATCGAACACAACCGCATCACCACCACCATTGCCAAAGCCAAGGAAGCGCGCAAATACGCTGACAAGATGATTACCCTCGCCAAGGGTGGCACCTTGCACCAGCGACGGCAAGCGCTCGCGTTCCTCCGGCAGCAAGACCTCGTGAAGAAATTGTTTGCCGATCTCGGTAAACAACATTCCGACCGGCAAGGTGGCTACACGCGCATTATTCGGGTTGGCCAACGTCCCGGTGATGCCGCCCAAATGGCAATCCTCGAATGGACCGGCACCGTTCTTCCCGCACCTGTGCCCGAGGCTGATAAGAAGGCCGAGGAAGTAAAGCCGGTTGCCGAGAAGGCTGTTAAAAAAGGGAAAGCTAGCACCAAGTAGGATCAGCTAGTCAGAGAGATAAATTGCGCAATGGCGAGCCTACTCGGCTCGCCATTGCGCTTTATAGTGATTCGGTGAGCTTCATGTTCTAGAGCATGTTTCCGGTTGAACCCGAAGAAGCCTGCCGTCTGCATTTGCGTCGCGGTCGAAGTCTAACCGTTACCGTGACCAGTATGCTGCACATTTAAAACGGCGGCGGTGACTTGGGCAACGGTAATGTGGGTCATGCAACGGAAATCAATCGGGCATTGACGGAGATGGCACGGACTACATTCGACCGGTTCGCGCATGATCGTGACCGGCGCGCCGAGCGGGCCGGTCAGCTCGGAAGATGTGGAACCGAAGATTGCTACTAACGGCGTGCCAAGCGCGCCGGCCAGATGCATTGGGCCGGTATCGTTAGTCAATAGCAGTTGGCAGGCACGGAGCAATTCGCAGAGTTCGAGCAGCGTGGTCTTGCCGGCGACGTTGATAACGTCGGGCAGTTGCGCGGCAATTTCACCGGCCAGCGCGACGTCGCCGGGACCACCAAGCACCAGCCAACGGCAATCTACTTGGCGCGCGACGGCGGCGAAACGGTCGGCGGGCCAGCGTTTGGCCGGGCCGAATTCGGCGCCGGCATTGATGGCGCAAACCGGCCGATCATCTGCCGGTAGGAATTTCTTCACGGCGGCATCACCACACCAGATTTTTGGCGGGACAAGTTCCTGGTTGCCGCCGAGATGGGCGATGAGGTCGAGGTATCGGTGTGCTTGATGGCGAATGTTGGGAAAAGTTTTGGTTTTGAACCGCCGGCCAGCCACGGTGACGTACCGGTAAGCCGCTGGTTCGGGATCTGGGAGCGCATCGGTCAATAAGGCGCGCCGCCAGTGGCCGGTAAAGCCGACGCGGCGCGGGATACCGGCGCGCCAGCACTCCCACGCGGACCGGAACGAATTGGGAAAAATGACGGCGAGATCAAACTTGCCGGTGCGTAGATCAGCGTCGTCGGTGACGATTTCGTTGAGGTATGGATTGTGCCTCCAGAGATCATGGAGTTTGGCTTGGCAGAACAGAGTGATGTGAGCGGCCGGCGCGTGTTCGCGGAGTCGCTGCACGGCCGGCATCATCATCACGCTATCGCCAAGCCAGTTGGTAGCGCGGATGAGGATGCGGTTAGCGGTGGCAGATACGCGCGACGGCGTCATCGAAATCCTTGGCTCCGGCAATGATGCGAATTTCCACGCGGAGGAAATAGACCGGAATATCGCGTCGGTCAATTTTTGGGTACCGCACGGCATCTTTTTCGGTGGTGAGAATGGCTTTTGCACCGCGACGGAGACTGCGGTTGATCATGTTGAGAATTTCTTGCTGGGTGTACCGGTGATGGTCGGCGTAGCTGCGCCGGTAGACAACATTGGCACCAAGTTTGCGCAGGCCATCCTCAAAACTTTCCGGCGCAGCAATACCGGAAAGCGCGGCGACGTCGAGATTTTGGAGTGCGGTGAGCGGGTATTGTTCGCCGGTAAAGACGTCTTGGATGTAAAGCGGTTGGTGAGCGCACTCGATGATTTCGGCGCGGTCATTGTAGCGCCGGATGGCCTTTCGGAGTTTGTCGGTGCCGAATTGGCCGCATTTGGTGATGAAGATGTAGCGGGCGCGTTTGAGGTTGGCGATGGGCTCGCGCAGTGTGCCGCGCGGCAAGAGGTGGTGGTTGCCGAACGGGTTATTGCGATCGACGAGGCAGATGTCGAGTCGGCTTTTGAGGGCGAGATACTGGAAGCCATCGTCCAGCAGCAGGGTGTTGCAACCGAAGTGTTGAATGGCATACCGACCGGCTTTGACGCGATCCTTGTCGACGAGGACGACGACGTTTTTGAGATTTGATGCGAGCATGTACGGCTCATCGCCGGCTTGTTCGACATCAAGCAAAAGCCCGTGGCCATCGGAGACGACTTTCGGCGGCACTTGATCAGTTTGGAATGTGACTTTAGCGACGAACCGCTCCCAGAACGGGCGCGGCGTGCTCTTGTAGCCGCGCGAGAGAATGGCGACGCGCCGCCCGGCTTGTTGGAGGGCGCGCGCAAAGGTCTCGACGACTGGTGTCTTACCGGTGCCGCCGACAGTCAGATTGCCAATACTGATGACCTGACAGCCGAGCGTGTGATCGCGGAAAATTCGGTTGCGCCAGAGCCAGAGTCGGCATTGGACGATGTTTTGAAATAGCAACGACAAGCCGAACAGCCCCGCGCTCGTCAGCCGGGCACCCAAGTCCCGGCGGCGTTCAAAAATGACGTCGAGGATGTACTGCTCGACAGATTCAGTCCATTGCCACATGTGACAACATAGTGAAGGAGCGCGCATGGGAGGTCAAGCGTGCCGGTGTTTTTGCTGGGCAGGCGTGCCGGCTTCCAGTAAGAATGCTGGCACTATGGTTGGCCCAAAAATCACCACCGGCGTCTCGCTGATCTTGCCGATGTTCAACGAAGCTGCCGGCGTGGACCGGACGATGCGGTTGGCGTTGGCAGAGCTGGAGCGCGATTTTGCCGATTTTGAAATCATCATTGCCGACGACGCCAGCACCGACGACTGTGCCGCGCAGGTGGCGGCGTGGGCGGTCCGCGAGCCGCGCATCCGGTTGGTGCGGTTGCCGCATAACCAGCGGTTTGGCGGCGCGCTCCGCGCCGGTTTAGCCGCTGCCGTCAAACCATATCTTTTCTACACTGATTTTGATTTGCAGATTGGATTGGATTGCCTGCCGGCACTTCTCCGCGAATTCGATTCCGCCGATGTGCTGACCGGCTACTCTGCCAATCAAGGGAAACACGCAAACTGGCGGTCGGCTGTAATTTCGTGGGGCTACAATTTTTCCGTACGCACACTCTTCGGGCTGCGGTTGCGCGACATAAACTTTGGTTTCAAAGCGATGCCCAAGACGGTGTACAACAAGATGAGCCTGCGGTCGTGCAGTCCGTTTGTGGACGCGGAAATGTTTGTGCAGGCCCGCGCCAACGGTCACACCATTAAAGAAGTGGCCGTCCCGTTTTCGATGCGACAAGCCGGTGTCTCTCACATTCGTCGGTTGGACGTAATCGCCTGGACGTTCTGGGATATGTTTCGTCTTTGGTTGCGCCGGTTGTGAAATATCTTGTCATCAATGCCGACGACTTTGGCCTCGATTCCGCCGTTAACGCCGCCGTCATTCAAGCGCATACTACCGGCATACTGACCAGCACCAGCCTGCTCGTGACCGGCCCGGCGGTGGACGAAGCCGTTGCGTTGGCGCGTCAGCACCCACGACTCGGCGTTGGAATTCACCTCTGTCTTGTGCAAGGAAGATCGGCGCTGACTGGTGCTGAATTTCCCAACAGCGTGCTTAAAATCACCGGCAACTTTGAAGCTGAACTCCGCGCGCAAATTGAAAAATTCCTAGCCACCGGTCTACGGCCCACACATCTCGACTCGCACATGCATACGCACATGCATCCGCGAGTGTTGCCGGTGGTGATCCGGTTGGCGCAAGAATACCGGATTCGCTGGGTGCGTGCGCCGCACGAACCTTTCCGGTATTCCGCCGGGAAACTGCTAGTCCGACTCGCGCGTTGGCCGATTTTTACTGCGCTCGGTCGCCGGGCCGGTCGGAAGCTTCGCGCCGCTGGTTTACAGACGCCGGTGCGTGGCGTCGGCGTTTTGCATCCCGGTCAGTTGACTGAAAATTTCTTGGTGCAGTATCTACAGCATCTGCCGGAAGGCGTGACTGAAATCTTTTTTCATCCTGCCACGGAGTCGAATGCCGCATTGCACGCCTGTCAGCTCGGCTATCAACACGCCAGTGAGTTGCAGGCGTTGTGCAGTCCGGTGGCGCGCAAGCTGATTGACGAGTGCAGTATTAAGCTTGTGAATTTCAGTGAGTTGGCAACGGATGGAACCGCCGATCGCTCTGTCTGGGCCGGCTGATTGACGATGCGCTAGGGGTTGTGGTATTCTTGCGAGCGCTGAATGAGAAACGCGCTCAATGAGAACGTGCTCGTGCTCAATCGCCTCTGGCAGGCGGTAAATATCTGTTCGGTGGAGCGCGCGTTCACGTTGTTGTACATGGGCCACGCCGAGGTCGTTGTCGAAGAGGGGGGTAACTTCCAGACCTTCGATTTTCATGAGTGGCGCGACATTACCTGCGATCATGCTGACGCTGAGATGGTGCGCACAATCTCGTTTAAGATTCGCATTCCGCGGGTGATTGTATTGTTGTTCTTCGACCGGCTGCCGCACAAGGAAGTGAAATTCACCCGGCACAACATCTTCGAGCGCGACCGCAATACTTGCCAGTACTGCGCTAAGCATTTTGACCGGCGTGAGCTCAACCTCGACCACATCATCCCGCGCGACCGTGGCGGCACGACGACGTGGGAAAATATCGTCTGCGCCTGCATTCCGTGCAATACGCGCAAATCCAATCGCACCCCGAGTGAAGCCGGCATGCACCTCATCAAGAAGCCCAAACGCCCGAAGTGGCGACCATTCGTCAATGTCACTCTCAGCATGGTCGCGCACGACAGCTGGAAACACTTCCTCGACTTAGCCTATTGGAACGTCGAGCTCGGCGACGGCATGGAATAGGTTAGCCGGTGGACACCGGCTTTTACTCTCTTCGGCACGTTTCCGTCTGGTAATTGAATCGTTGCAGTTGTGTTTGGCGGAACGGTGACCTCTAATGTGAATACACCGCCTTCAATCCGCCACTCTGAGCGAATCAACCCACGTACGGATGCGTAGGAAACCTTCGCCCACGTTAAGCCGCCACCCGGTATGGGGCGAACGACAAAATGCCGCCAACCCGGTGCAGCTTCATCCGGGTTCAACCCGCCGATCACCCGGTACATCCATTCCCCGACTGCCCCGATGGCATAGTGGTTGAAACTGTTCATGCCGGGATTCTGGAAGCCGCGCCCTTCGACGTAACCATCCCACCGTTCCCAGACGGTTGTGCCACCATGTTCGACCATATAGCCCCAACTCGGAAGTGTTGTCTTATTGATTAACTCGTATGCGATGTCAGCATGACCCCAACGGGTGAGTTCCAACATCGCGCGGACCGTACTCTGAATGCCGGTGGAGAGATGACCATTGAACGGCTTCATCGCCTCAACGAGATGCCGGGCCGCGAGCGGCCGCAATCGCGCCGGCAACAAATCGAAGTGTAACGCGAGTGCATAGCCGGCTTGAGTGTCGTCTTTGATCTTCCCATCGGGTTGGACAAATTCCCGATTGAACGCCGCCCGAATCTGCCGCGCTAGCTGATCGTACCGGGATTTCTTGCCTAACACCCGCGCTATCTTTCCTAGCAAATCGGTCGAGTGTGCAAAGAACGCTGTCGCGTAGACGTCTTTTGGACATTTGCCTTTGCCGATCGGAAAACCGGTCACGTTTGAAAACGTGTCTGAGTTTAGCCAGTCGCCGTAGGTGCCCATCGCTAGCTTCGAAAAATTTCGCCAGATGTGGTCTGGGTTGTTGGTGTCGACGTAATCAATCCAGCGTTGCATGGCCGGGTAGTGCTGCGTCAATAGTGACTTGTCAGCGTAGTTCACCCACTGGCGCCACGGCACGATCACGCCGGCATCGGCCCAGCCGGGATTAGCAGTGAATCGATTCTCCGGTCCCTGAACATGCGGCGCGAAATCCGGGAAGCGACCGTCCAGCGTCTGTGCCTCGCGTACGTCCTGTAAAAACTTACGGAAGAATGCCGCCATGTCCCGGTTGAAAATCGCCGTCTGGGAAAACACCTGAATGTCGCCCATCCAGCCGAGCCGTTCGTCGCGTTGCGGACAATCGGTTGGCGTGCTGTGCAAATTGCCGCGTTGCGTCCATTGGATTGCGGCCATGATTTTGTTCAGCAGCGGTGCCGAACACTCGAATGTGCCGGCCTCGGGCGCGGCGGAGTGAAACACGCAGCCGACAAGCTCGGGCGGTTGCATGGCGCCGGTCACTTCGACGTAACGGAACCCGTGATACGTGAAATGCGGCTCAAACGTTTCGGTCACCGCGCCCCGGCAAATGTACATGTCAATCGGCGCCGCGGTGCGCATGTTTTCGAAATAGATCGTCCCGTCGGCGTTGAGCACCTCGGCATGGCGTAACTTGATTGTCTGTCCGGACTGCGTGTCGCGAAACGTCGCCCGGCACCAACCCACCATGTTTTGGCCGAGATCGATGATGAACACGCCCGGCTGCGGTTCTGTGACCGCCACCGGCTTGAGTTGCTGAGTAATCCGGATCGGCTCATTCGTTTGCGCCACGACCGGTCCGAAGTTAGGCGTCCACTCGATGCTCGCCGGTTTCCACCCGGCATCGGCAAACCCCGGCGAATCCCATCCAGAAAACTCCCGGCGCGCGTCGTACTGTTCGCCGTCGAGAATGTCCGACCCAACAATCGGCCCGGCCGAGTTGACCCGCCAGTTGCCGTCGGTGTGAAAGTATTCGAGCTTGCCGGCGTCGGTCTCGACGTAAAGCCGTGCAAAGAACCGCAGCCGGTGACCATAGTTGAAACGTCCTTCTGATAGCCCGATCCGCCCGGCAAACCATCCCGCGCCAAGAATCGCGCCGAGGACATTCTCCCCCGGTCGTACCAGCGCGGTCACGTCGTAAGTCTGATACTGCACCCGCCGCCGGTAATCCGTCCATTCCGGCGCGAGCACCTGATCGCCGACGCGTTGCCCATTTAGCCGCGCCTCGTATACGCCGAGGGCTGTCGCGTATAGCGTCGCGCGCTTGACGGTTCCTTTGACCTGAAACACCCGGCGCAGATACGTTGCCGGCAATGACTGCTTGTCTGAGAAGAGTCGACCATCTGGCTCCCCAATCCATGCCGTCTTGTCCAGTTCGGTGTGCGGCTGATCCCACGCACAAAACAGGTGCCAGCCCGGCGTAAAAATTCCCATTATCCAAAAGGCCGGCGCACTCCACGCCGAAGCTTTTCCTTTTGAATTCCAAAGCCGCACTTTCCAGTCATACCGTCCGCGTGATTCCAGCGGCGGGCCGGCATACTCAATCTGCAGCGACTCCGCCGACTTCATTCGTCCGGTATCCCAAATCTTCTGGCCGGTATAGGTGACGATGATCTGGTAGGCCGCCTGATCAAACGGCGGAATCCAACTTAGTTGAGGGCGCAGAACATCAAGGCCCAGCGGATTGGTCAGGTATTCGCAGCGCAACGTGATCGGGCGTATGGTCATGGGCGTGGGTATAGCATTGCTGCCGGCATGCGCTCAATAGCTTTCGTCAGCGCGGGATCACTCCACGGGCCGGTTGCGGGCCGGGAATGCTGACACCCAAAGTCTCTCCGTTGAGGTTTAAACCCTCTCCGTTGAGGCTTAAACCCTCTCGGTTGAGGTTAAAACCCTCATCGTTGAGGCTTGAACCCTCTCCGTTGAGACTTAAAACCTCATCGTTGAGGTAAAAACCCTCTCGGTTGAAGCTTAAAGCCTCTCCGTTGAGACTTAAAACCTCATCGTTGAGGCTTAAACACTCTCGGTTGAGACATAAGACTCAACCGTGGCGCTTGTAACCTCAGTATTTACAAGCAGTTACCGCCAAAAACAAGACATCCTGCCCGTGCTGACGGGCAGGATGTCCTTGGGGATACTATTATATATGGGTGGTTAGGCGTGCGGCGTCGTGGTTGCTGGGGCTGCCGGCTTCTTCGTCTTCTCGAACCGCGCGCCCAACTGGTCGGCGACCGGCTTCAGGCCGGGCGTGCTGGCGACTGCCGCCTTGACGTAGTTATAGACCTTCGTACCCTCCTGCATCGCTTCCCCGCCAACGGCCACCCGGGTATCATCGGTGTCGGAAGCCAACTGCGCGATCACCGTATTCAAATCGGTCAACACCGCGAACAGATCCACGTCCGACCCGAACTCGGCCACGTCGAACGAGCCGGGGATGACCGTCGGGTTGTTCTTCGCGGCCTGCAAACAGTTTTCGACAAACGAAAGGCTGTCCGGCCCGAGTCTGAAAGTGCGTTTCCGATCCTCTGCCGAGAGGCTGATTAGGAACGGCAATTTCGTCCGGATTGTCGCCACGGCAGCTTTGATGGCGGCCACGTCGGCGTCGACAACTTGAGCACTGATATTTCCGTAGGGCATAGACTTCCTTTCGTCGGGGAGGTTACCGTTCCAAGTCA
>JBAWWR010000005.1:0-48947 GCA_037146675.1 Verrucomicrobiota bacterium
CCGAAAACCGTCGAGGACAAATGGTACGCCGACTGGCTCAGCAAAGGCCACTTCACTGCAAACCCGGCCTCAGCGAAACCGCCCTACTCCATCGTCATACCGCCGCCGAACGTTACCGGCGTCCTCACGATGGGCCACGTGCTCAACAACACGTTGCAAGATATCCTTGCCCGCCGGAAACGGATGCAAGGCTACGAAGTCCTCTGGCTGCCCGGCACCGACCACGCCGGCATCGCCACGCAGACTGTCGTCGAGAAAACGCTCCGCAAGCACGGCGTCATAAAACACCGCGACGACCTTGGCCGTGACAAGTTCCTCGCCAAAGTTTGGGAATGGAAAGAGAAACACGGCGGTATCATCATCCAGCAGTTGAAGAAACTCGGTTGCTCCTGCGACTGGAGCCGGGAACGCTTCACTATGGACGACCGGTATTCCGCAGCCGTCCTCCACACCTTCGTTGATCTTTACAAAAAAGGCTTCATCTACCGTGGCAAGCGCATGGTCAATTGGGATCCGTCCGGCCGCACCGCACTTTCCGACGAAGAAGTCATCATGACCGAAACGCAAGGTCATCTCTGGCATATCCGTTATAGTGCCGATGTCGTCGTCGCCACCACGCGTCCGGAAACGATGCTCGGCGATGAAGCTGTGGCCGTACATCCTGACGACCCGCGTTACCGGCATCTCATCGGCAAGAAACTTGTCTTACCGCTCCGCAACAAAGAAATCCCGGTCATCGCCGATGCTGCTGTCGATCCGAAGTTCGGTACCGGCTGCGTCAAGATTACACCGGCCCACGATCTCGCCGACTACGAAATGGCCTTGCGGCACAAGCTCCCCTTCACTGTTGTCATTTCGCCTGACGGCACGATGACCGAGGAAGCCGGGGAAGATTTCGAAGGCTTGGACCGGTTCGAATGCCGTGAAGCTGTCGTCGAACAACTCAAGGAAGCCGGCCTACTTGTCAAGGTCGAGGAGTACACGCACAACGTGGGCCACAGTGAACGCACCAACGTGCCCATCGAGCCGTACCTGAGCGAACAGTGGTTTCTCCGGTATCCGCAAGTCACCGAGTCCATCAGCGCCGTCGAGACCGGTGCCATCAAGTTTTATCCGGAGCGTTGGTCGAAGACCTACATGCATTGGATGCGCAACATCCGCGACTGGTGTCTCAGCCGGCAACTCTGGTGGGGCCACCGCATCCCCGTCTGGTATCGCGGCGACGAGGTTTACTGCGGACTCGAAGCGCCCACCGGTGACGGCTGGACACAGGACCCGGATGTGCTCGACACGTGGTTCAGCTCGTGGTTGTGGCCATTTGAGGCGATGGACGAGGCCACACGGAAGAAGTTTTACCCGACAACCGATCTCGTCACCGGCCCCGACATTATCTTTCTGTGGGTTGCGCGCATGATCATGGCCGGTTACGAGTACACGGACGCGAAACCGTTCGGCACCGTCTACTTCACGGGGATTATCCGCGACACGCAAGGCCGCAAGATGTCAAAATCGCTCGGCAATTCGCCCGACCCGCTCGACCTCATCGCCAAGTATGGCGCCGACGGTCTCCGCTTCGGCCTGATGCTCATCGCGCCGCAAGGTCAGGACATTTTGTTCGACGAAAAGCGCAGTGAAGTCGGCCGTAACTTCATGAACAAACTCTGGAACGCCGCCCGATTCATCCAGATGCAACGCGCCGGCAATCCGCCGGTCCGACCGCACAACGCGCACGACCACCGGGTACTCCACGAATTAAACAAAGCCGTCACGAAAGTCAGCACCGCGCTCGACACCTACAAATTCAACGACGCCGCGAAAGAACTTTACGACTTCATCTGGGGTGATTTCTGCGATTGGTATATCGAAGCCAGCAAAGTCTCGCCGAACATCGCCGTCCTCGACGAAGTATTTGGCGTCATCCTCCGCCTCCTCCATCCGTTCGCGCCGTTCATCACGGAGGAATTATGGAACAGCATGGGCTACGCTGCCGGTACGATTCAATTCACCGCTTGGCCTGCTACCAAACCTGCCGGCACGAGTTTCATTCTCGAAACCGAGGCGATGTACGACATCGTTACCGGTGGCCGGCAGTTGCGCAACGACAACGGCGTGGATCCGAAAAAGAAAGTTCAGTTTGCCATCAAGCCGAGCAAGCACGCCGATTTTTTCCGCACAGAAATCGCCTTCCTCACCGGCATCCTCAACGCCGAGTCCGTCGCGATTGACGATCAGTACACGCCGACCGGCCTGACGCCGAGTCTCGTTACCGACGCCGCGACGGTATTTATGGTTGGCGCAGTTGATCCGGCCGCCGAACGCGAGAAACAGACAAAGCAACTCGCTGATATTGCAAAACAGATTACCGGCACGGAAGCGAAGTTGGCGAACGAGAGCTTTGTCCAACGAGCCGCGCCGATTGCCGTGCAACGCGAGCGCGAAAAACTGGTGATGCTGCGCGAGCAGCGCGAGAAGATTCAGGCGTTACTTGCCAAACTGGTCTAGGTAATCGCCAATCGGATTGTGGCGGTTGCGCTTATAATCTTCCAACTTTTCAATCGTGCGAAAGTAGCCCTGCCAAATATTATTATTCAGGTCTGATGCGTAGTTGGCCTCGGCGATGTCGAGCGCTGCGGTAATTGTCAAGGCTTGCCGATGAACTTCAAGACGGAGCTTCTCGGCGCACACGATAGCCCGCCGATACCGGCTGATATTTCCGTTTACGAGATGGTGACCAGCTTCGATGTAAGCCGTTAAAACCGGCCGATATAACGGATGCGCGCAATTCAGCAAAATCTCCAACTCAACAACCCGCGCCGGCAAGTCCCGCTTGAGCCAGGGGTCATCAAAACGCCGGTACAAGTCGCGGAACGGCACGCCGCCGGTACAGATCAATAATGCGTCGAGCCGGTGCTCAGTATCACCGGCGGCTAAATTTTGCGGAACACCCACGGCGGTGAGCCGAGCCTGCATCAGGCTCCACCATTTCTCGAGAAACACTGCACTCGAAAAATCAGCCTGGTAAACTTTTACAAACGCATCATCCGACTTCCGTAGTTCGGATAGAAATTGTTGCAGCTTGCGCGTACCACCCGGCAAGCGCAACAAGCTGTCGGTGAGAAGCCACGTGTTCGCTTGGAATAGTTTTTTCTCAATATCGTCAGTCGGCAGCACGGTTGCGCACAGTAGATCGCTCGCAGTCGGAGGCCTGGCAGCAGTTGCAGACCGGCGCGCGACACTAGCCAACCAACCGTTATCGGCCGCGAGCGCGCCGGCTAATCCGTGTGTCAGCCAAAGTGGGATTTGCGCACTTTTCCACGCCAAGCCTGCGCTGACTGGCCGGTCACGATTGGCGGCCTCAAGACACAGAGCTTCGATGACGGCGGCCGCCAGTGTGGATTCGTCGGGCGGCGGCGACAGCCGGCAACCGATTTCGTATTTTAAGACCGGCCCGATTTGAATGATGCTCAGCGTTACATTAGCCGGTGCGTTAGTGGCAACTTGGTCACGGAGAACGAGCACAATCGGATCGTGCCATTTGTCGGCAATGTCGAGGCTATCGCACCAGTTGTGCTTGATGCGTTCGGCAAAAATGCAAAGCGCGGCTGGTAAAACCGGGCCGGGTGCAAAGGCGATGAACTGGCCATTCCCGCCGGTGGCAGAACGCAGTGGCTCGTTGGTACCAACTTGGGCTGAAACCGCAGAGCTCAGCGCCGCGATGACAAACAGCGTACGCCAGTGTGGCATGGCGGTTCCAGGTTCAGGGCGCGACCGGTGCGGTTTTGATAAATTCTACGGATTCGCCGGCAACATTAATCGCGGTGAGTTTATCAAGCAAAGCTTGCTCGCCGGTAAGCTCTTGGATCAGACTTGTGATGCGTTGTTCAAACAGCGGCATCAGCACCGGCAGCCGCGGATGAATCGGTAATTGCCCGAGCCACGCGCCGGTCGGCTTGAAAACAAAACGACCAGCGACAATCATCGGTTGGCCTTCGTAGGCGAAATACAGTGATTTGTCGTACATGGTGCCGAAATGCGCCGTCGCGAGTAACTCCACTTTGACCCGGCCATCGCACAGGCTGGCACGCCGCACAACCGGCATAATGCTAACGTCGGAACCGGTCGGCTTGTCGAATGGCTTCTGATTTAAGAACGCGTTCAATTCTGCCGCGGTCACCGTCAGCTTGCCGGATTTCTGGCTGTTGACGAGTTTTTGGAGATCCATCTGCTTGCCGTCTGCGGCAACAAGTTCATTATTCGTCGGCATGACCGGCGCAATCGCCGGGACTAGACATACCAGCACAATGCTCAACAGCACCACACCGGCAACGGCCAATTCAATACTGCGCCTGATTACCGGCGTCGCGGTGCGTTTGACTTGTCGGAGTTTTTTCTCGGCTGGCGTCGCCGGCTTGATATTGCTGAGGTCGAGTTTATCGCCGCACGAATGACAAAAAATGCGGCCAAGTTCATTATCATAACTACATTTGGGACAGATGAGCATGTTAGTCCTTGCTCGCCGGTTTTTTGGCGGGCGTCTTACCGGCGTCGCTGCTGGGAGCGGGTGCGGGTGCTGCTGCGGGCACGTCTTTCTTCGCGGCTTCCTTATAACCCGGTTTCCGATAATCCGTGATGTAAAAGCCGGAACCTTTAAATAACAATCCGCCACCGGTACTGAACAGCCGTTTCACCCGCCCTTTGCATTTCGGGCAGATTTTCTTTGGCGCATCCTTAATGGACTGAAACAGCTCGTACTGGTGTTGGCACTTCTGACATTCGTATTCGTAAGTTGGCACGGCTTCATTTTCGGCAAATTCCCGGTCAAGTCAATCCAGAACACGCCTTGACAGTCCCTGCCATGACCGGTATTACCAATGCCCACCAATGCAAAAACCGACTCTTCTCGTTCTCGCCGCCGGCATGGGCAGCCGGTATGGCGGTCTAAAGCAAATCGACCCGGTCGGCCCGGCCGGTGAGATCATCATTGACTACTCCATGTTCGCCGCCATCCTGGCTGGCTTCGGCAAAGTCGTGTTCGTGATCCGGCGTGACATCGAACAAACCTTCCGGGAGGTCGTCGGTAGCAAATTCGACAACCACTTGCCGGTCGAATATGCCTTTCAAGAACTGACAAACATACCCGCGCCATTCACCGTCCCGGCCGGCCGCACCAAGCCGTGGGGCACCGGCCACGCCATCCTCGCCGCCGAATCAGTCATCCACGAACCGTTCGCGATGATCAATGCCGACGATTTCTACGGTACCGATACCTTCCGCGTCCTCGCCGATTATCTCCGCCAGGTCAGCGCCGATTCCAATGCCTACGCCATGGTCGGCTTCACTCTTCGCAAAACATTGAGCGACCACGGTACCGTCGCGCGCGGTGTCTGCCAAGTGGACAACGCCGGCAAGCTCAAACAAATCGTCGAGCTGCTCAAAATCGAAAAGACTGCCACCGGCGCCAGGCAGGGCGACCAGACACTGACCGGCGACGAGCCGGTCTCGATGAACTTCTGGGGTTTCACGCCCACGCTGTTCGGCCATCTCCGCCGGGAACTCCAACAGTTCCTCAAACAACAGGGCCAAGAAGAAAAAAGCGAACTCCTGATTCCGATGGTCATCGGTGACTTGGTCGCACAAAATCGCGCCACGTGTCAGGTCTTGCGCACCACCGCGTCATGGTTTGGCGTGACCTACCGGGAAGATCGCCCCATCGTCATCGAGAATATTCGGAAACTGATTGCCGCCGGCGAGTATCCAGCTTCGCTTTGGAAGTGAACTCCAACGCACCTGACTGGGACCGGCCAAGCTCAACAACTTAGCGCGGCGGATGACTGCTAGCCGTTCGCCGGGCCGAGCACCACTGGAGAACGCCGAAATATCCCATTGCTCGGAATTAGCGACAGAATGCCGACGTAGAAGAATCCCACCAGTGACACCAACACGAACACCGCTGAAATCCATTGTCCCCGGTTAACTGCGTCGTACATGAAATAGGCAAAGTACAAACCGAATCCGATTTCGACATATGGCACAATACCGCGCAACGACCGGTATTGAATCCCGCGCCAAGGTTCACCGCGTTGCCGGACGCCGGCCTTCGGAGTGCGGACGAATTCACTAGGCCGGTTCAATAGCGCCTCGAGAACTGCACGGGCGTTGTTGATCGACAACCCGACGCCGACTGCCATCATCAACGGCATATAAAGCAGCCGTTTCCACCATTTCACGTGCAACTCAATTTGAGCGCAAAAGTAAAATGCTGTGACCGATACCGTTGCGGCAAAAAACAACGGAATATCCACGAGGAACAACTTGGTGGTCTCGTTGCCTCCGGTTGCCTCGTGCGCACCGGCATAGGCGGCGGAACGAAACAGCAAGCAGAGCGTGAGTAGCATCAGATAGCCGAGGTTGCTGGTGAGGTGCACCGTGCCTTCGAGTTTGATCTTGATCGGCACTTCCGCGCGCCACAGTTTCGGCAAGATTTTCTTCATCGCCTGGGCTGAGCCTTTCGCCCACCGGTGCTGTTGTGTCTTGAACGCGTTCATCTCCACCGGTAATTCCGCCGGCGTGACGACATCCGGTAGGAATAAGAATTTCCAGCCCTTGATTTGCGCCCGGTAACTCAGGTCCAAGTCTTCCGCCAGCGTGTCCGCCTGCCACCCGCCGGCTGCGTCAATGCACGATCGGCGCCAGATGCCGGCGGTCCCGTTGAAATTGAAAAATCGCCCCGACCGCGACCGGGCGGTCTGCTCGATTAGAAAATGCGCGTCGAGCAAAATCGACTGCACGCGCGTCAGCAACGAATACGCCTCGTTAAGGTGGCCCCACCGGGTCTGCAACATCCCGATGCTGGGATCGGTAAAGTATTGAATCGTCTGTCGGAGTAATTCCGGCTGCGGCACGAAGTCCGCATCAAAAATAACCACGAACTCACCGTGCGACAGACGCAATCCATTTTGCAGCGCACCGGCCTTGTAGCCTTGCCGGTTTCGCCGTTGAACGTGGGCAATATCAAATCCGCGCCGGCGCAATTCCGTTACTTTCTGCGTTACGATGGCGGTCGTCTCGTCGGTTGAATCATCGAGCACTTGGATTTCAAGTTTGTCCATCGGATAATCAAGCGCCGCAATCGCGTTCAACAGCCGGTCAGCGACATACATCTCATTGTAAAGTGGCAATTGCACCGTCACGTGCGGCAAGGTCTGAAACTGACCAATCGGTAAAATCTTCTGCTTCCGGTATTTGTAATAGAGGAAAATCATCACATACCGGTGTAGACCGTAGCACGCCAGCCCTGCCAGTACGGTGAAGTAAATAATGATCGCAAGTAAATGGAGTTTTCCCATGGGCCACCTGTCGCC
This sequence comes from Verrucomicrobiota bacterium, assembly GCA_037146675.1. Classification (GTDB taxonomy): domain Bacteria; phylum Verrucomicrobiota; class Verrucomicrobiia; order Palsa-1439; family Palsa-1439; genus CAINDI01. The sequence continues at coordinate 7,362 of JBAWWR010000005.1, forward strand.
AACTCAAAACCGCTTGACCACCTCTGGCAAGTGAGTCATTCTTTCGACGGACACAATTGCAACACATGACCGTCAAATCAAGCATTAAACCGATTTCAGCCCCTCGCCCAGCCAAGATCCTCACGCTCACGCAAGCGCAGCGCTGGGCTGCCTCGGCGCGCCGGCGCGGTCAGCGCGTCGTTGCCACCAACGGCTGCTTCGACCTACTCCATTTCGGTCACGTCTCTTACCTGCAACGCGCCAAACGCCTCGGCGACCTACTCGTCATCGGTCTGAATGCCGATGCTTCAATCCGTCGGCTTAAAGGGCCGGCTCGGCCGCTCGTACCAGAACGCCAACGCGCCGCCATCCTAGCCGCATTGGAATGTGTGGACGCTGTTGTAATTTTTCGCGAACGGCAAGCATTGCGATTCATCAAAACCATTCGCCCGCAACTCTACGCCAAAGGTGGCGATTACCGGCCCGATACATTGGACGCCGAAGAACGCATCCTGCTCGACGCCATCGGAAGCAAGATTTGCATCGTGCCGTTTGTACCGGGATTCTCGACGACCGGCCTGCTTGAGAAGATTCGCAAAGCCGGCGCGCTCTAACCGGTTACTTCACGCGTTTGGCATCGCCCCAGAGATGCTCGAGGTCATAACGCTCACGCAGTTCGGGATGGAAAACGTGGATTAAAACGTCACCGTAATCCAGCACCACCCACCGGCTTTGCGGAAACCCGGCGTGGTGCCGGGGCCGGACGCCAGCATCACGGAGCCGACGCGTAATCTCATCAGCAATTGCTTTCAGATGTGGCTCCGAGTTACCGGAGCAAATCATGAAATAATCGGCGATCGACGAAACCTTCCGCACGTCGAAGATGATGCTATCGATTGCTTTCTTATCCTCTGCAGTGTCTCGGCAAAGTTTAACAATTGTCCGCGAATCAAGTTTTTTCAATGTAGAGCTGATGCCTTTCGATGTATTGTCGCACAGAATCGGGCACAAGATAGCGAATGGATTGCCCACGTGCAACTCGTCCCCGAATCTCCCGCGACGAAATTTCCGCCGGATGTGTGGAAAACAGTTTATACCGCAACCCAGTTAGACTGGCCGCCGGTTGCGCCACGTAACCGGGCCGCGCGAATACCAGAAACCGACACAACCGCACTAACCGCTCCGCGTCACGCCACAAATGCAATTCCGCCAGTGAATCCGCACCGATAATGAAACTAAAAACCGCTGCCGGCTGCCGGCGCTGCAACTCTTCCACGGTTTCAACCGAATACGACTTGCCGCCGCGCCGCATCTCCAAGTCATCCACCGCAAATCGCTTGTCACCGGCAACACCCAACCGCAGCATATTCAGCCGGTGAGCGGCACTGACATTACCGGCAAGCGATTTGTGCGGCGGTTTCGCGGTCGGAATGAACACAACCCGCTCCAGCCGGCACTGCTCCAACGCATCCTGCGCGATGAGTAAATGGCCAAGATGAATCGGGTTAAACGTGCCGCCGAGAATTCCCACCGGCATCCGTTTGTTGCTTGTTCGCTGCTTATCCAACCGCACTCTGTCTTTCTACCATGCCGGCGCTTGGAAAACTAGAGGTTTCTAGACACGGCGCCGCTGTTTTTGCCGGCGCTTGACAGATTCCCAGAGCCCATCGAGTTCTTCCAACGAACAGTCTTCGATGCGCTGGCCGCGCTTATGAACCACCCGTTCGATTTGTTGGAAGCGTTTCACAAATTTACGGGTCGCCCGATTCAGTAAATCTTCCGGATCAAGTTTTTCATACCGGGCCAAATTCACAGCGGCAAACAACAAGTCGCCAAGCTCCTCGGCCAAGTGCCGGCGGTTACCGGACGCGTGCGCGGCTTTCAGCTCCCGCAGCTCCTCCTCAACTTTGGCCAGAACATCACTGACACGCTTCCAGTCGAACCCGACGCGGGCGGCTTTGCGCTGAATCTTGTCGGCCTTCAACAGCGCCGGCAAGCTGCGCGGGATTTCGGCAAAGATTGAGTGCGATTTCTTCTCCTGTTTCTTGATTGCTTCCCACTGTTTTAAGACTTCGCGGCTGGTATCGGCTTTCTTCCGCCCAAACACATGCGGATGGCGGCGAACCAGCTTGTCGGCAATCATCTTGGCCACCGCGTCGAAATCAAACTTACCGGCTTCGCTTGCGATTTGGGAATGGAAAACTACTTGTAACAGCAAATCGCCGAGCTCGTCTTGAAACCCAACCATGTCGCCGTCATCCAGCGCATCCAATGCTTCGTAAGTTTCCTCGATCAAATTATGGCGAATGCTCCGGTGCGTCTGTTCACGATCCCACGGACAACCACCTGGCGCGCGCAAACGAGCCATAAGGCGCAACAGTCTGGCGGTGTTTTTGGTTTGAGTTGGCATAGTTAGATGCTAATATCTTGGCTGATGATGACTGGTAAGGCAAAGCAAATTGGCGCCACTGCATTGGGGCCGATTTTGGCGGGAATATTTTTCGTGCAAGTTTGCGCGGCAGCCGATAGCGGCAAAGGTTTCTTGCCGGTACCGGGTGAAGTGCCCGCCGTTGTGCCGGTCAATCGCATCACAGTGATTGAGCTGGCCCCTAAGACCAATCCACTTCCGCCGCCCGCCGCACCTGTAAAGGAAATCCACAAATACCAACCGACCACATCTGACGATGCGTCGAGCAGCGATTGGAGCACGTACTACCGGGAGCGCGCGAACAAGGTACTACTCGACGGTAAGATTATGGATCGCTCCACTTTGACGTCATTGGTTGGATTTTTGGTCAAGGAGCACGCCGAACTCAGCAATGGCACACAGATCTTTACCGGCGCGGCACTCGACATCGCTAAGCGTAAAGTCACATCCAGCAATGTCGCCACAGCAATGGAATTACGGCCAACATTGTGGACTAACACCAACGAGCGCGTTTTTCTGTTGAATTACAAGCCAGCAGCCTTGCCGGGTGCGCTAGTGATGGTTTTCGCGCAAGAAATTGCACCACTCGAGGGCTGGCGCACATTCAAGATTGGTGTTGAACCGAGTTTTGAAGACTGGAAACGACTGACCGGCCGGTAATTAATTACCGCGATTGCCGACCGAGTAGCCCAGCGCTTTTTCTTCTTCTTCCGACAACGCTGTCCTGCGCAGTGGCGCGGCTTGTTCGTGCCGGCGCATTTCCCACAATCGCTCCAACTCGTTTTCCAGCGCCGTAATCCGATGCGTGCCGACTGCCGGTAGGTCGTCCCCTGCATTTGCCAGACGACTGCGCAACATCTGAAGCTCGTCCGTTACCTTCGCAATCTTCTCCAGCAAACTGAGCTCTTTGGGTTCCGCTGTCAGCTTGGTAATGCGTCGCACGCTAGAAACCCGGCTGATCTTTTTGACTTTAAGCTTTTTAGAGCGTGGTTTCATATTTAGGTAGAAGGTTGGACCGTTGTTTATACCATATGTTCAAAGAAAAACAACGAATTTTCGCCAAATTGATCAAAAACTGCTTGTCGGTAAACTAAAATCGATTTAATACCGCTGACCGACCTTGGGATGCCGGAACCGAATTCGCTTCGGCGACGCGCTTGTCAGCTTGTCAGGCGGCAGAGTTCTGCTACACTCCCGAACGATGGCGCTGGATACCGACATTCTATTGCACACGGAAGGACTCGTCAAAATCTACGGCGGGCGGCGGGTGGTCAACGGTGTAGACATCAATGTCAAACGCGGCGAAGTCGTCGGGCTGCTGGGCCCGAACGGCGCCGGCAAGACAACAACGTTTTACATGACAGTTGGCTTGGTGAAACCAGATGCTGGAAAGGTTTTTTTAGAAGGCGCGGATGTGACGCACGTACCAATGCATCAGCGAGCACGACGCGGCATTGGTTATCTAGCACAAGAGCCGAGCGTCTTTCGGAAGTTAACCGTCGAGGAAAACATCCTAGCGATTTTAGAGACATTGCCGTTGACGGCCAAGGAGCGAAAGTTTCGGCTGGATTATTTACTTGAGGAATTGGACATTGCCGCACTGCGCAAGAACAAGGCGTACACGCTCAGTGGCGGTGAACGCCGCCGTCTCGAAATCACCCGCGCCTTGGTAACCGCACCGAAGCTGATGTTGCTGGATGAACCGTTTAGCGGAGTTGATCCAATTGCAGTCTATGATGTGCAGCAGATTATTACTGAGCTGAAACGCAAAGGCCTCGGCATTCTCGTGACCGACCATAATGTGCGCGAGACGCTGGCAATTGTGGATCGCGCTTACTTAATTTGCCAAGGTAAAGTCGAAGTTGAAGGCACGAGTGAGTTTTTAATTAATGACCCGCGTAGCCGGGAATTATATCTCGGTCCGCGCTTTAGCATGTAAAACAGGCAACCAAATGAACATCACAATCACCGCCCGGCACATCGCACTCACCACAGCAATCGAAGACTACGCGCGGAAGCGTGTGAACGGGATTCACATTGATTTCCCGCGCATTCTTGACGCGCATTTTATTTTAGAAGTGGACAAGTTCCGGCAACGCGCGGAATTGGTACTGCATTGTGGCAACCACATTCACATTGAAGCCAGCGACGTGCATGAAGACTTGTACGCCGCGATTGACGGCGTTGTAGATAAAGCCGAGCGTCAGATTCGTAAATATAAAACCCGCATCCAAACGCACCGGCCACGCCGCACGGAACTTCGTCATTTCGATGAACAAGTCTTGACCCACAATCTTCACGAAGATCAAGGTCAGACGCGTCATATCTGCACTGAGCAGTATCCGTGCAAACCGATGTTTGTCGATGAAGCGGTACTGCAACTGGAGGTTTCCGACAAACGCGAGATGCTTGTCTTCCTCAACGCCGAAACTGATAAAATCAACGTCATTTATCGTCGGCGCAATGGCGATTTTGGCCTAATTCAACCAACTCTGGCATGACATGAGCCGCGTCACCGGCACTCCAATTACCGTTGAACGGTTCTACCTGAACCACGCCGAGAAGTTGCAATTAAAGCTAATTGCCGGCGGTGGCGGATTGTCACGCAAGATTCCAGAAGGCTCGGTGAACCGCCCCGGTCTCGCCCTCGCGAAGTTTTTTCAGTATTTTGCTAACAAGCGTGTACAGATTATTGGTGGTGCCGAATGGCGGTATCTCAAATCACTCGACAAGGAGACCGCCAGTCAACGCATTGCCGGCTTGCTGCAGCAAAAAATCCCCTGCCTCGTTTTCGCCCGCAATATCAATCCACCGGCCAGTTTCCTCGAACTTTGCGAACGCGCACAAGTGCCGGTCTTTCGAACCAAGCTACTGACAATGCGGTTTATCAATGCCGCCACAATCGCGCTCGAAATGGAGTTCGCCCCGCAAATCAGCGAGCACGGCTCAATGGTGGACATCTTGGGCATCGGCGTGCTGGTCCGCGGCGAAAGCGGCATTGGCAAAAGCGAGAGCGTACTCGCCTTGCTCGAACGTGGTTACAGCTTGGTCAGCGACGACATAACTCGCTTCCGCCTCTTTGAAGGCCAGGAACTCATCGGCACTTCCGCAGAAACGACCCGTTATCATATGGAAGTCCGCGGCATCGGCATCATCAACGTACCCGCTATTTTCGGTGTCGCCAGCGTCCGTTCTGAAAAACGACTCGACCTAGTTGTGACTCTGATGGAATGGAATCAAATCGAGGAAGTGGACCGGACCGGTATTGCCCAGCAAGCCTACACGATTCTCGGTATCGACGCGCCGCACGTCATCATCCCAGTTCGCCCCGGTCGCGATCTCGCCCGACTCATCGAAGTCGCGGCTCTAGATCAAAAACTCAAGAGCCTCGGCCACAACGCCGCCCAAGAATTCAATCAACGACTCATCGAACGCATGCGTCCTACCGGTAACTAAACCAATGGCCACTGCCACCAAACAACTCACCGTTACCAATCGGAACGGCATCCACGCTCGCCCCGCCGCCCTCTTTGTTAAAGTTGCCGGCAAGTTCACCAGCCATATCAGCGTCGAAAAAGATGGTGAAACCATCAACGGCAAGAGTATCATGGGGTTAATGATGCTAGCCGCCGCACTAGGTTCAAAGCTGACTGTGACTACCGAAGGCGCTGATGCTGAAGCCGCCCTCAAAGCCCTGGAAGAACTCTTCCACCAGAAATTTAACGAAGAATGATCTGGCCTGCATGACCACTAAGCCAGTAACCGAAAAGGTTTTTCAAGGCATCGGCGTCTCGCCCGGTGTCGCCCACGGCACAATTTACGTTTACAAGATTGCCGACGAAGTCGTGCCGGAATACGAGATCACCCAAGAGCAAGTCGCGCAGGAAACCGATCGTTTCGAAGCCGCGCTCGTTGCCACGCGCCAGCAGTTACACGAACTTCAGGAGCGCATCGCGGCCGGCGTCGGATCTGCTACGCCGTCCAGCATTTTGGACGTCCATCTCTCCATCACTGAAGATCCCTCCTTGCTCGAACCGGTGATGACCCGGCTCACTGAGGAAAAGAAAAACGTCGAATACATCTTCAACAGCGTCGCCCAAAAATACGTCCAGACGCTGGCAGACATGCCGGATGAATACCTCCGCGAACGCGCCATGGATGTGCGCGATGTAACTGACCGGATTATCCGCTGCCTCCTTGGCCGACAACTCCGCAGCCTGACCAACCTCCCCCCCGGCACCATTGTCGTCGCTCACGACCTATCACCATCTGACACTTCCTCACTCGACCGCAAGAATGTGGTCGGCTTCGCCACCGACGTCGGCAGCCACACTTCGCACACCGCCATTGTCGCGCGTTCGATGAATATCCCAGCGGTGGTCGGTCTGCGCGACGCCAGCCAACATGTACATGACGGCCAAGTAGTCATCCTGGACGGATTCAGTGGCTCCCTTGTCATTGAACCCAACCAGCAAACGCAATTTGTCTATGGCCAGTTGGCTGTCAAACGCCACACCGTGGACGAACGACTGGCCGAGCTGCGCCAGTTGCCGGCGCAAACACTTGACGGCCATCGGCTGGCACTTGCCGGCAATATCGAGCTACCGGAAGACATGCCGGCCCTTATCGCTGCCGGCGCAGAAGGCGTTGGGTTATTTCGCACGGAATTCTTGTATTTGAAACGGCGGGATTTTCCCAGTGAGGACGAGCAGTACGAAAAATACGCCGAGGTCGCTCGCGTTGCCAAACCGAACGCGGTCATCATTCGCACTCTCGACATTGGTGGCGACAAGTTCCGCGTCGAAGACCAGTCGACCGAGTCGAATCCATTTCTCGGCTTCCGGGCGATCCGGTATTGCCTCGCTAATCCGGACATCTTCCATACGCAACTGCGCGCCATCCTTCGCGCTAGTGCTGAAGGCAATGTTAAAATCATGTACCCGATGATCAGCGGCATCGGCGAAGTCAGACAGGCGAATGAAATTCTCCAAAAAGTCATGGCTGACTTGCGCCGGCAAGGCATTGCGTTCAATGCTGACATTGAGATTGGCGCGATGATGGAAATCCCATCAGCAGCTATGACCGCCGAAATAATCGCGCAAGAAGTGGACTTTTTTAGCGTCGGTTCTAACGATCTAATCCAATACACTTTGGCGGTTGACCGCGTAAACGAACGCGTCGCAAACTTGTACGATCCGACACATCCGGCGGTGCTTCGGTTAATACGCAATTGCGTCGAAGCCGCTCACAACAACAACATTTGGTGCGGAATTTGCGGCGAAATGGCCGGCGAGCCGCTTTACGCGCCGCTACTGGTTGGGATGGGGCTAGACGAACTCAGCGTGGCTTCCTCCAGTCTGCCACGGGTCAAGGAGGTCATCCGGCGACTCAACTTGTCAGAAGCACAGGAACTAGCTGCTGCCACGCTCAACGCTACCGACAGCCGGGAAGTGCTGGCAATGCTCAACGCGCTACTCCAGCGCATAGATCCGGATCTGGCCGGCTAGAGAAACACGCTTGCGCCACTCGCAGCGCACCGTTATAGTCGTCGCAGTTTGCAACAGCAAAAAAGGAACTATCACCATGAAAATTGAACGTTATTTATTTTCGTCAGAATCCGTAGCTGAAGGCCATCCGGACAAAGTTTGCGACACGATTTCTGATGCAGTCTTGGACGCCTGCCTAGCCCAGGATAAATTCAGCCGGGTTGCCTGCGAGTGTTACGCCAAGTCAAATATTGTCATCGTTGGCGGCGAAATAACCACCAAAGCCAAACTCGATTTCGTAAAGATCGCCCGTGAAACGATTCGGGAGATTGGGTACGTCAACGACGACGATGTATTCCATGCGGACAAAGTGTTTGTTAACGTCATCGTCACACAGCAATCTCCCGACATCGCGCAAGGCGTAGATGCCCGCAAGGTCAAGGGCAAAAAAACCGCCAAACAAGGCGCCGGCGATCAAGGGTTGATGTTTGGCTACGCCTGTAACGAAACACCGGAACTCATGCCCGCCCCGATCATGTTTGCGCATCGCCTCGGACGGGAACTGACCCGCATTCGCAAGACCGGCAGCGTACCGTGGCTCCGCCCCGATGCCAAATCACAGGTCTCCGTCGTTTACGAAAACGGCAAGCCCGTTGCCATCGCCAATGTTGTCATCTCCACCCAACACAGTGCAGATGTTGCGCACCGCGAGATTGAGAAATTCTGTATTGAGAATGTTATCAAGAAGATTTTGCCAGCTCGCCTACTCACCAACAAAACCGAGTTCCTCATCAATCCGACCGGCCGATTCGTCGTCGGCGGACCGCAAGGTGACACCGGTTTAACCGGTCGCAAGATTATCGTGGACAGTTACGGCGGCATGGGCCGGCACGGCGGCGGCGCGTTTAGCGGCAAAGATCCGACGAAGGTAGACCGCAGCGCGGCGTACATGGGTCGCTGGGTTGCCAAAAATATCGTGGCCGCCAAGCTCGCCGCAAAATGCGAAGTCCAATTCGCCTACGCCATTGGCCATCCTGACCCGGTCAGCGTTCACGTTGACACATTTGGCACCGGCACTGTTCCTGCTGAAACGATCACGCGCGCTGTCAATCGCGTGTTCAGCTTCCAGCCCGCTGATATTATTGACCAACTCAATCTCCGTCGCCCCATTTACTCGAAGACAACCAACTACGGTCACTTTGGGAAGAACGACAAAGACTTGACGTGGGAATGCGCAGATAAAGTTAACGCCCTGAAGAAAGCCCTCAGGTAGTTCAACTTAGTGCTGCTTGCAAGTGAGTTGCCGGTGCCACGTTAAAGCAACGCGAGCACTTCCGCGCCGTGACCGGTAGGTTTCATCTTTGGGATAATCCTTTGTATCCTACCGCCATGATCGATGATGACCACGGTGCGCTCAATGCCCATATATTTGCGGTCGTACATTGACTTTTCCCTCCACACACCGTACGCCGCTGCACTTTTCAACCGCCGTTTACACTCCAATTTGAGGACAGAATTTGACGAGGTCGCAATTCTCGCAATCTGGTTTTCTGGCAGAACACCGGCGGCGACCATGCCAGATCAGTAGATGGGAAAAATCGATCCAGGAGGCTGGCACAACGATTTGCATCAAGTCGTGTTCAATCTTTTCCGGTGTGTCGTGCTTGGTGAGACCAAGTCGGTGGCTCAATCGGCGGACGTGGGTGTCGACGACAATGCCCTCGGCTTTCCGGTAAGCGACGCCAAGAACAACGTTAGCGGTTTTGCGACCACAACCGGCAAGCTGGATTAGTTCGGCCATCGTATCAGGCACTTTGCCGGCATGATTTTCCGCAATTGTCCGGCAACAGTTTTGAATGGATTTGGCCTTGCTGTGAAAGAAACCAGTGGACTTAATCAATTCTTCCAACCGGTTAAGCGGCGCGCTGGCAAACTCGGCGGCGGTCCGGTAGTTAGCAAATAGAGTTGGCGTGACTTTGTTGACACGCTCGTCGGTGCATTGGGCACTCAGAATGGTGGCGACGAGGAGCTGAAGCGGATTGGCGTGATTTAGGGCGCACCGGCAGTCGGGGTAAGCGGTGTGCAGGATTGCAACAATCTTTTCAGTGCGGATCTGTAATTTGGGCTTGGCAGAATTCACAGGAACATATATAGCATGAAGTTGCACCAACTTTAACCTAGAGGAATTCAGATCATGGCTCATATTGTTGCCGAACCTTGTGTCGGCTGTAAGTTTACGGATTGCGTCGAAGTTTGCCCAGTCAACTGTTTTTACGAAGTGGCGGACCGCTTGTACATCAATCCGGACGAGTGCATTGACTGCACGGCCTGCGTGCCGGTCTGCCCGGTTGCCGCGATTTTTGCGGAGTCAGATCTGCCGGAAAAATGGAAGAGTTTCATTGATGAAAACCGTAACAACTGCGGGACCGGCACAAACATTACGCTGAAAAAGGAAGCGCTCGGCAAAGACCTACCGAAGTGCAAACCGTAACGCGCCGGTAATTTTGTCACGAAGCAAAGGCGGACTGAATTTCAGTCCGCCTTTGTGTTTCACTTGGCGGTAGCTGACGATTTGTGTTCCATATCTTGGTAGATTGGCAAGTACCGGTAATAGACTTCCAAACTTAGGCAACACAACGCAGTCGGATAGGCCGGACCAAATCCGTTTTCCCCACTCTTAGCGCCGCCTGGTCCGTCCCAGTGGCCATCGGGAGATTGGACTTTTACAAGTTTGTCGCGGATTTGTTTGTTCCAATACTCCCAGTAAGCGCCGCCGCCTTGGAACATGGCTTGAGTCATATAGTACCAACCGTATAACGCGAATCCACCATTCGATGGTTTCTCCCAATCCACCGTTTGCTGCTTAAGAAAGTCGAGAGATTTCTTAATTTTTGGACTATCGCCGTGTCCCAAGAATACCTGACACAGCACGCCGACAGCAGTCATGTTTCCTGAACGACTAGGACCATTATAACCAAATCCACCCTGAGGGTCGTACATGCTCCATAAATATTTTGAAGCATTTTGATAAGCTTCATCAGGTACCTGTAGTCCGGCAATGCGCGCCGATTTCAATCCCATTATGATCCAGCCAGAAACGGATGTATCCGCTGTCGGTGCAGGCGCCGCATAGTGCCACCCACCTTGGTGAAGCGGGTTGGTTTTCTTAACTTTCTGCGCTTCCAAAATACCTTTGATGAGTCGTTCGAGCGGTTCCTTGATTACCGGCGACTGTGTCATGCCATACGCTTCGGACAGTGCCAACGTAACGGCCCCTTGCTCATACATTATTCCACTTTTAACATAACCATTAGCTCCGACTGTTGAAACTAAATATGAAATCGCCTTCGTTACGGTTGCGCCAAACTCTTCGGAGTCCGGCGTCTCACCGTGACCGAGGAACGACAACAAACCAAGGGCGCCAATTGCTTCTGTGCGACTCGTACCCCAAGAACCATCCTTGTTTTGATGATCTTTTAACCACCGCAGTGCGGCGACCACGGCCTTCTCTGTATCGCCGCTGCCACCGCCAGCCTGGATTTTCTTAGTGCGCATTGGCCCAACGCGCTGACTGAACCCTTCCCCGCCAGGGGTTTTAATACCGGCCGTCCCAATCTTGCTTTCGCCAAAACCGCTCGTCGGCGCAGCCATGCCTCCGAAACCGCCTTGCAACCGCGCCACTGCATTCGCCGAAACGCTGATCACGCCGAAGACTTCGGCCACTTGGGTATCGGCCGCGCTTTTATCGGCGGCAGTCAGGCTGGCTTTATATTCCGTAGGTGTCGTACCGGCGGCAGTCTTGAGACCACCCGGCCCCTTGCCGGGTGTGCCACCGCCAGCGCCCAGTGTCGGACCGTTGTAATCAAAATCACGCAACGCAGCGAATGGATCCACATCGTCAACCTTTGACGGTGGCGGCAAGGCTCCGGACTCAAATGCGGCAATGATTTTCGGCATCTCGGTGACAATTTTTACCGACCCCATGATGAATAGGATAAGAACGTGAAACATGACGGCGATAACAAGATAGCGAATGAACGTCGTCAGGCTCATCAACCAAACTATAAATTTGCTGGCGGAGAGTTTCATGAAAGACTATTCCGGTTTCGGCGCACAGAGCTTGGCAATATTGGCTTTGGCTTCGTCCACAAACCTACCGGCTGGAAAACGTTTGATATAGCTGTGAAAGGCCGGGCAAGCGCGCTCCATCACACCTAAAGCCGCATGACATTCTGCTGACCGGTAGGCACCTTCTTCGGCCATCGGGCCGGTCGCAAAGAGCAGCCGGGCGTAATAGGCGAGAGCAAGTTTTTTATTCTCCTTCACCTTAGCTGGGTCAGACACCATATTGTAAAAAATGTTCCCCAATCGGTAGGCCGCTTCAAAGGTGACATCGCCGCGTCCAGACATAACTATGGAATACAGCTCGACCGCTTTTTCGGTCTTACCGGTGGCTTCAAGGGTCTTAGCGAGGGCGAGCTGGGCTTCAGCGCGTGGACAATTATGCGTATCGGCCAGCGCTTTTTCCAGCGGCACTTGCGCGGCAGTAAATTGCTGAAGTCCGATTAACGCCTGGCCAATGCCGAGGTTGGCGAGCGTGGCAAATTTTTGGTCGTTACCGGCAGCAATCAGGACACGCTCATAGTTTTCCCGGGCTTGCGCAAATTTTTCCGTCTTGAGTGAGACATTGCCGATGGCGAGGAAACCAGAGGCTGGCAATTTATCGCGCTCCGGATCGGCCAGCATTCGCGCGACCGCGCCGTTGGCGCGTGTGTAATCTTTTTCACCGATGGCGAGCTCGATCAGGCTAATGACGCAGGCGTGCCGGATGGTGGTGTTAAGCTGGTATTGTTGGGAAAGTTGCTCGAGCTTGGCGTAGGCATCCGGGATGAGCCGCGCTTTGCGGTAGATCGAGGCAATCTGGCTGATCATCGTGCGCGCCGCAACGGTGTCGCCGGCGAACTTACCGAGGAAGGTTTCGCAATCGGCTACGACGGTTTTCGGCTCATTGCGTTCGAGCAAGCTGGAAATGTGGAGCTGGGCGCTGATGGCGGCATTGCGCGCCTCATCGGTGAGCGTACTGGCGGCGAGGGCGCGATTGATAATGTCCCGGTAGGCCATAATCGACTCGTCATACCGTTTCTGGTTTTCTAGTTCACTGGCGATGACGTAGAGCGCGTCGCCGGCTTTCGAGTGGCTGGGATATTTCAGGACGTAAAACCGGAGTGCCTCGATCATTTCAGCCGGTTTCTTCAACAGGTAATAATTTTCGCCGATTTCCTTCGCGGCGTAAGGCGCAAGGTCATGGTCCGGGAATTTATCAATCAATGCCTTGTAAGCGGTAATGGCGTCGGGATAACGCCCAGCAGAAAGATGATTTTGGCCGATTTGGTACAGCGCTTCTGGTGCGAGCAACTTACCTTCGGGATCTTTGTAATCGGGCCATTTTTGCAAAAACTCTTGAAAAATAGCGATGGCTTTATCGAAATTAGCGGTGGTGGTCAGCTTGCCATCGGCATCCCGGTCGTAGGCCCCAGCAAAGCTGTAAAGATAGCCGAGACGGAAGGTGACCATGGGCAGCTTATCATACTGGACATGTTTGGTCCGGATTTCCTCGTAGGCTTCGATGGCGCTTGCGATGTTGGGTTGAGCGATTTTCGGGTCAGTGGAGCGGTTAGCAACTTGATAATGAGTCAGCCCGAGAAAAAACAGCGCATCCGGTCGGATCTTGGAGTCCGGATGTTTCTGGGCAAAGCTTGCAAAGGCGGTCCGCGCGGTTTCAAAGTCTTCGAGATTAAAGTGAGCGGTCGCCATGCGAAATTCAATGGTTTCAACCGTCGCAGCGTCTTTGGAGGCCGCCCGGGCTTTTTCGTAGTTGTCGAGAGCTTCTTTGTACTTGTGATCCGCAAATTGAGCTTCGGCTTGAACCAGCGCGATATTGTTTCCCACCCCGCTGTTCGGATATTTTTTCTTGAAGGCGTCGGCTTCCGCGTCTGCTTGCTCTTTCTGGCCGCGGCTTTGCAGCGTCTGGACCAATCCGAAATAGATTTGTTCGGCGGCTTTGGCGGCGGGGTACCGGTCGCGGAGAAATGCATAGATCACACTGGCTTCTTCCGGCATGTAAAGAGCTTGGTAACAGTTGGCCACACGGAACAACGCAAGCACGCGCAGGTCCGGCCGTTCTTTAACCTGTGCCAAGGAGCGTTTTACAGCATCAAACTGACTTTGCCACGCCTCAAGCCCTGACTCGGCAACAATCCGACCCTGATTGGCCCTCAGCTTATCAACATTCTTCTGCACTAAATCAACCAACTCTAATTTGGTGCGAACGCCATTGTAATAAGTGATTGCGTCACGGTAAGCCTGCCGCCCTTCGTCGGTCTTCCCGTCTTTGAATAACGCCTCGCCACGATTAAACATGGCTTCTGCGGCAAGATAGAGCGCCTCGGTCGTGCGCGGATTTGGGGGCTGCTTAGTGATGAGCCGGTAAACCTTGTCGGCCGCAGCGTAGTCTTTGTCTTCGGTGTAAATTTGGCCAAGGAGGAACCACGCGTCGAGCGCCGCTGCTGGATTGTCAGCAAAGCGCTGCCGAGCGGCATTGATAATGACTTTAGCGGCCGGCAGGTTGCCAGCCTTGAAATTGGCCCACGCCTCTCCAAGCACGGCTTGCGACAATAGTTCGTGTTTCGGGTAGCGCGCTTGAAATGTCCGGTACAGCTCGATGGCTCGCTTGTCGTCCTTCAACTCCCGGCAGCACTCCGCCTGTTTGAGGATGGCCTCGGCAACCAGGGCGTTGTTGACGTAGCCGGTAATCAAGCGTTGAAAAACGTTGACGGCTTCCTGATGCCGGGCTTGGCTGGCAAGACACCAACCTTGGTAATAAATGGCGTCCGGCAAGGCGAGACTGAATGGAAATTTTTTCTCAAACGCTTGAAACGCCACCAGTGCTGCTACCAAATCGCCGCTCTGATAAACCGTCTGGGCTTTCTTAAAGGCCTCAGCTGGGCCATCGACGATGACTGGTGGCACAGACGTGGCCGGCGGTTTTGGAGCTTGGGCAAAACCTTTTGCGCCGGCAAACATTAGGGCGCTGCCGACCAACAAAGATAATATTTTTGTCCGGTGGTTCATTTAGTTGCAGTTGCCGGTGTAACTTTTTCGGCGAGCGGTCGGAAGGCGACGTTGGTGAGGTGTGCCTGGGCGCAGGCGTCGAGCGCGCTGATTACGGCCTGATAACTTGTGTCGGCTTCCCCTTCGATAACGATTGTCGCTTCCTGACCAATTGAGGCCAGTTGCATCATTGCGTCACGCAAGCCGGTTGCTTCGTACTCGGCACCGTTAACCGTGATTCGGTCTTTGTTAAAAACGTGGATGGCTAGATCGAGCGAGACTTTGGTGGGGGCGTTTGCGCTCGGCTTGGCAATTAGGGGCAACCGTGAATCAATCCGTTTTTCAGTAGCGCCGAACGTCGAAAATGACATATAAAAAATCAGCAGAATCAGAATCGTATCAATCATCGGAATGATTTCGACGCGCCCACGTTTCGGAGTGCGGCGCTGGATCTTCACTTAATCTCCGAGGTTGTGAAGGTTATGTCCGCAATCCTGGACTTGGCACAGGCTTTCATAAACGCGCTCAAATCAGCATACGTCATCTCCCGGTTACCGCGCAAGATAAGCGACATCTTTGCATATCGGGGATCCTTTTCGCGCAGGCTCTGCAAGAATGGCGGCACATCGTCCATCGTGTACTTCTGTTTGGCGATGTAAACCTCATCCTTGTTGAACATATTGATGATGACTTGGTTCGGTAATTGCTTGAACTCATCGCCGGCGCGCGAGTCTGGCAGCTTAAACCCGTTCTCCTTACCGGCCTCTGCAAAACGGGAAAACGTCATATAGAAAATCAGCAGAATCACAATCGTGTCGATCATCGGGATGATCTCGATGCGACCGCGTTTGATTCGGCGGCGCTTCAGCTTCATAGCCGGCGATTAGCCTTCGGCTGATTGTTTGAGGATTACCATGACTTCGCTGAGGCCTTTTTCCATATCCATCAGAATGGCCTCTTTCTTGCCGGTAAAGTAGTTGTACGCGAACAACGCCGGAATCGCGACAGCCAGACCGGACGCGGTATTAATCAACGCTTCAGAAATACCGCCGGCCAACTTGGTTGGGTCGCTCATGCCGATTGCGGCGATAATGCTGAACGACCGAATCATTCCAACGGTTGTACCAAGCAAACCGATCAACGGGCATAAGGTAACCATCGAATCAAGTTGCGGTAGGAATTTTTCCATCGAAATCAATTCCTTGGTCACCGTGCCTTGAACAAGTTGTTCCACCTGTTCAGGAGTATAACCGTCACGCGACGCTGTCAGTGCTGCGCGCAGAACCCTTCCGGCAACGCCCGGCGCATGCTCGATAGCGGTTAAGGCATCAGAAAGCGTACCGGCCTGTTTGATTTTAGTGACCATCTCGTCAGCGTTGCCGCCCGCCTTGCGATAATACATCAACCGCTCGGGGATTAAGGTAAACGTAAAGATGGAACAGCCGATGAGCAGAAAGAAAACATATGGCGGTGTCATGGCGACATCCCATAACATCGTAAATGCGCTCTTCTCTTTCTTCGCGCCGCCGTCTTCTGCCGGCGGCGCTTCCTGCGCAAATGCGCTAGTGACCAAGCCAATCGCCAGAACGGCGAGGCACAACAGCTTTGTAAAACGAAAAACACGACGTGATGTTAAATGCATATTACCTCCTCAAAACCAGGCAACGCTCACGGTTGTCATCCGCTACATATAATCGCTAATTGCAAACATGGCAATCAGCTTTTGCGCCGCCGGCGCGTTGGTCACTATTTCGCGGCGGCGTCTTTCTCAGCCATCGCGGCCCGACGGCTAAGCTTGATCTTGCCGCGATCGTCGATGCCAAGAACCTTCACATCCACTTCGTCACCCAGTTTTAAAACGTCTTCAACACGTTCGATACGCCGGTCGGCGATTTCGCTGATGTGCAGCAAGCCGTCTTTCTCCGGCAAGATTTCGACAAACGCGCCGAATTCTTTGATACCAACCACTTTGCCCCGGTAAATCTTGCCAATCTCGGCTTCCGCCGTGATCGCCATGATTTGTTCGATAGCGCGTTGTGCACCTTCGGCGTTGGCCGAGAAAATACGAATCGTGCCGTCGTCTTCGATGTCGATTTGGCAACCGGTCGCTTCAACAAGACCTTTAATCACCTTGCCTTGTGTACCGATGACCGCCCCGATTTTCTCAGGATTAATCTTAATCGAACTGATGCGCGGCGCGTACTTCGACATTTCCGCCCGTGGACCGGCAATAGCTTGCGCCATTACTTCGAGAATTTTCAACCGCGCTTCGCGCGCCTGTTCCAGCGCCTGTTTTGCTAGCGCATGACTGAGACCAGTCAATTTCAAATCCGTCTGAAAGCCGGTAATGCCCTTCTTCGTACCGGCGACTTTGAAATCCATATCGCCGAAATGATCTTCTGATCCGAGAATATCGGTAATCATTACGGACTGACCGGTTTTCTCATCGGTCACCAGACCAATTGAAATACCAGCCACCGGATTCTTCAACGGCACACCGGCATCCAACAACGCCAGCGTCGCGCCGCAAACCGATGCCATCGAAGTCGAACCATTCGACTCCATGATTTCAGATGTGCAGCGAATAGTGTACGGGAAGTCGTTCTCGTCAGGGATGACCGCTTCAATTGAGCGTTCTGCCAATGCGCCGTGCCCGATTTCGCGGCGCCCCGGCGAGCCGGTGCGTCCGGTTTCACCGACGCTGAACGGCGGGAAGTTATAATGCAGAATGAATCGCTTGACGGTCGGACCGCCGGTATAGCCGTCCATGTCCTGTTCGTCGGACTTCGAACCGAGCGTGGTCAACACCAGCGCCATCGTCTCGCCGCGACTGAACAAACCGGTGCCGTGCGGACGTGGTAACAAGCCGACTTCCGCTGTGAGCTTACGCAAGTCACGTGCACCACGACCATCTGGCCGCTTGTTTTTCAAAATTGAACTACGAATGGCTTCATTTTCGATTCTGTGAAGTGATTCACTCAATTCAAACGGGGTCACATCCGGGAACTTTGCCTTGAGCGCAGTAACCATTTTCGTCTTGAGCGCGTTAACAGCGGCTTGCCGTTCGAGTTTCTTCTCGGTGAGAATTGCAGCTAAGATGTCATTGCCAATGAGCGCCTGGGCTTCCGCCAAAATCTCCGGTCGCACAATCTTCAATTCAACCTTGCGCTTCGCTTTACCGGCTTTCTGTTGCAACTCACGGATACCGGCGACAATCTTTTTGACTTCAAGATGTGCAAACTCAATCGCGACGTTCAAGTCGGCTTCCGTAATTTCCTTCGCCGAACCTTCAATCATCACCAAGTCGGTATCGCTGCCGACATAAATGAGATCGAGATCGGTCTCTTTGCGCTGGGCGTTGGTGGGATTAGCAATCAACTTACCGGCAACGCGAGCAACGCGAACGGCACCGATTGGGCCAGCCCACGGAATATCCGAGACGCTCAAGGCGGCGGAGGCGCCGTTAATGGCGAGCATGTCGGGATCGTTTTCGCCGTCAGCAGAAAGCAAGGTCGCGATGATCTGCGTGTCGTTGTAAAAACCTTCCGGGAACAACGGACGGCAGGGCCGGTCAATCATCCGGCAGGTGAGGATTTCTTTTTCAGTCGGCCGGCCTTCACGCTTGAAGTAGCCACCCGGGAAACGGCCAACCGCGGCCGCTTTTTCGCGGTATTCCACCGTCAGTGGGAAGAAATCGAGATGCTCCTTCGGCGCAGAGGCGACGACGGTGACGAGAATGACGGTATCGCCAAGTTGCACAACGGCGGCGCCGTCGGCTTGCTTAGCGAGTTTGCCGGTTTCGATTGAGAGTTGACCTTCGCCAACATTAATAGTGCTACGGGTCTGCATATTGCTGTCCTTTTCTGTTCGACCGACGGGGCAGGACTAACGGATGGAATGAAGTCGTGCACTGCACGTAGCAGTAAACGGCTTCAATCCATCAATCCACCAGCCCCGCGTCGGCCTCACTTTCTGAGTTTTAACTTCTTAATGAGTTCGTGGTAACGCTCCGTGTCGGTACTGCTCAAGTAATCGAGCAAACGCCGACGCTGGCCTACCATTTTCAACAACCCTCGACGGGAACTGTGGTCTTTGACGTGGGACTTCAGGTGCTCGGTCAATTCGGTGATGCGCGTGGTGAGCAACGCAATCTGCACGTCGGCCGACCCAGTATCCTTCGGGTGGAGCTGAAATTGTTTCGTGACTTCGGTTTTTTTATCAACAGCAATCATGGTGTCTTTAGTTTACTTTCTTTGAACGACGCAGTCAGTTTATCGGGATGCATCCGGACTGTAAAGGAGTTTTTTGTGTCCCGTACGCGAGGCGGCATAATTGACAGGTCCAACGATATCAGTTCCACCTTGTTTTGACTAGACCGCATCACGATGCACTTTCAAATTCCTTCAATCGCTCTTCAATTGTCACGGCCGTGGACTGCACCCGGCAGAGCTGCGCGTACAAACCGTCGTGCGCCATCAGCTCCATGTGCGTGCCGCGTTCAATCACCTGACCGGCCTTGAGCACGAGAATCTGGTCGGCATTGCGCACCGTCGACAGCCGATGGGCGATGACAAAACTCGTCCGGTGAGCCATCAACCGCTCCAACGCTTCCTGAATTAGCCTCTCCGTGGCGGTATCCACGCTCGCGGTGGCTTCGTCGAGGATGAGAATCGGCGGATCTTTCAGCAGCGCCCGGGCAATGCTGACGCGCTGCTTCTCGCCGACGCTGAGTTTCACGCCACGCTCGCCAACCCGTGAATCGTACCGCTCCGGTAAGCGCTCAATAAACTCGTGGCAGTTCGCCGCTTGGGCGGCGGCAATCATTTCCGCTTCCGTCGCGTTGAGCTTACCGTAGAGAATGTTTTCGCGGATTGTGCCGTTGAACAGGAACGCCTCCTGCGAGACGATGCCAATTTGTTGCCGGAGCGATTCAAGCGTGACGTCGCGAATGTCGTGGCCGTCAATCAAAACCGCGCCGTGCGTGACTTCATAAAACCGCGGCAACAGATTCACGATCGTCGTTTTCCCCGCACCAGTCGGACCGACAAAGGCAATGGTTTGCCCGGGCTGAACGTGGAGATTGACTGCGTGCAAAATCGGCAAGTCGCTCCGGTATTCAAACGCGACTTCGCGGAACTCAACTTCGCCGCGCACCCGTGCCGGTAACTGTTTGGCATCGGCCCGTTCGCCGATTTCAATGGGTGAGTCGAGAATATCGAAGACGCGTTCACCGGCCGCGCGTGCCGCTTGGAACATCTGGTTCAAACCGTGAAGCTGCCGGACCGGCGAGTAAAACATGCCGATGTACGCGAGAAATCCAACAAACGCGCCGAGCGTCAGTTCGCCCAGCAACACCGCCTGACCGCCAAGCCAGAAAACAATGACGTACCCCAGCCACGCGCTAAACTCCATGGCCGGCGAGTAAATCGACCACGCGCTCATGATTCGGAGCGTGGCCACGCGCAGCTCGTCGGCTTTCGTCTGAAACCGATGCAATTCGTGGTTCTCCCGACCAAAACCCTTGATCTGCCGAATGCCTTGCAAGTTGTCGAGCAACAGCGCGTTGAGACCTGAAGCCGCCACACGTTGCACCCGGTAACGATTATGCGCGGTGGTCGTAAAAATCAGCGCGCCGGCAATCAACAGCGGGAACGGAATCAGCGCCCAGACCGTCAACGTTGGGCTGAACGTGATCATCATGTAGCCGACGCCCGCCAACGCCAGCACAGCCGTCGTCCCCTGCTCGATCCCGTCGATGAGAATGCGTTCAACGGCGTTTACGTCGTCAATCACGCGGGTCATCAAGTCACCGGAGGCGCGCTGGTCATAATATTGCACCGACAGCCGTTGGAGTTTGTCGTAGAGATCCCGCCGCATATCGAAGATTACCCGCTGTTCAAACCGGTTATTGAGCTGGATGCGGACGAAATTGAAAAAGTCACGAAGCCCGCCGGCCGCCAGCAATCCGCCGCCCATCCACACCACCAAGTCTAAGCGGCGCTTAAGTATGACCTCGTCGATCAGCACCTGCGTCAACTTTGGAAAGGCCAATCCAGCCAGCGTTGTGAGGATCGCGCAGGCTATTGTGCCGACGCCGTACCACGGATACCGGCGCAGATAGGCAAAAACGCGGGAGAAAATCTCCCGCCCGCTGCGCTTCTTCGTAACCATCGTCGGATCGTTGGCGGTATCGTGGCGGATCATTACCGACCATCATACTGGAAATTTCCGGAACAACAACATTACCGGAATAGTTGCGTTCCTGATTTCTCTCAGTATAATGCGCCCCCGCATGGCAACCCCGTTTAACGCACTACAGTCTTTCGACCTCGGCGACGGTCGGAAGGGAAACCTCTACTCACTTCCAGCACTCGAAACTGCCGGCCTCGGCAAGATTTCGCGCTTACCGGTCAGCATCCGGATTGTGCTCGAATCCGTCCTGCGCAACGTGGACGGCAAGAAAGTCACCGAGCGCGACGTCCGCACCTTGGCAAGCTGGAACGCCGAGTCGCCGGCCCAAGAAGAAATTCCGTTCATCGTCGCGCGCATCGTCCTCCAGGACTTCACCGGCGTGCCGTTGCTCGTGGATTTGGCGGCCATGCGTTCCGCCGTCGAACGCCTTGGCAAAGACCCGGCCATCATCGAGCCATTGGTGCCGGTCGATCTCGTCGTGGATCACTCTGTGCAGGTGGATTATGCCGGCGCGCCCGATGCGATGCAGAAGAATCTCGACCTGGAGTTTCAACGCAACCGGGAACGCTATCAGCTCCTGAAATGGGGTCAACAGGCGTTCAAGACATTCAAGGTCATCCCGCCCGGCGTTGGCATCGTGCACCAAGTGAATTTGGAATACCTCGCCAAAGGCGTGCTGAACGCCGGTGATGTTTATTACCCCGACACGCTCGTCGGCACCGATTCGCACACCACGATGATCAACGGCCTCGGTGTTGTCGGCTGGGGCGTTGGCGGCATTGAAGCTGAAGCCGGCATGCTCGGCCAACCGGTTTATTTCCTGACGCCGGAAGTTGTCGGCGTTCACCTGACCGGCAGCCTCCGCGAAGGCGTGACCGCCACCGACCTCGCGCTGCACGTCACGCAGATTCTGCGCAAGGCGAAAGTCGTCGGCAAGTTTGTGGAATTCTACGGCCAAGGTGCGACGAAATTACCGGTAGCCGACCGGGCCACTGTCGCGAACATGGCGCCGGAATATGGCGCGACAATGGGCTTCTTTCCCGTCGACGACGAATCGCTCAACTACCTCCGCGCCACCGGCCGCACCAACGCAGAAGTCGTTGCGTTCGGAAACTATTTCAAGGCGCAAGACATGTGGGGCATTCCGAAGCAAGGTCAGATCGATTACAGCGTTGACCTCGAAGTCGATCTCGCCGACGTGACGCCGAGTGTCGCCGGCCCGAAACGCCCACAGGACCGGATCGAACTGAAAGATTTGAAAGCGAAGTTCAACGAGCTTCTACAAAAGCCGGTTCCGGACGGCTACGGCAAACAGCCCGGTAAGTTTGGTGAACTCAGCCACGGCTCAGTCGTGATCGCCGCGATCACCAGTTGCACCAACACCTCGAATCCGTCAGTGATGCTCGCGGCCGGTTTGCTGGCGCAGAAAGCTGTCGCCAAAGGATTGCGCGTGCCGAGCTACGTCAAGACCTCGCTCGCGCCGGGCTCCCGCGTCGTCACCGATTACCTCGCCAAAACCGGACTACAACCGGCACTCGACGCGCTCGGATTCAATATCGTCGGCTACGGTTGCACGACCTGCATCGGCAATTCGGGTCCACTGCCCCAGCCGGTCGAAGAGGCCATCGTCAAAAACGATATCGTTGCCGCCAGCGTACTTTCCGGTAACCGGAATTTCGAAGCGCGCGTTCACCAAAACGTGAAAGCGAATTTCCTGATGTCGCCGCCATTGGTGGTGGCATTTGCGCTCGCCGGTCGCACTGACATTGATTTAACCACCGAGCCAATCGCCGGCGACGTTTATCTCAAAGACATCTGGCCGACATTGGCCGAAATCAAGACGGCAATGCAATCAGCACTCAAGCCAGAAGTTTTCCGCGCGCTCTACAAAGACTTCGCGACCGCCAACCCCGCGTGGAACGAAATCCCGACCACCGTCGGCGCGGCGTATCAGTGGGACGAGAAGAGCACGTACATTCAGGAACCGCCGTTCTTCATCAACTTCGGAATGAGCGCCGGCACGATTACCGAAATTAAAGGCGCCAAACCGCTCGGCATTTTTGGCGACAGCGTTACGACCGACCACATCAGTCCTGCCGGCAACATCAAGAAAGATTCGCCGGCCGGTAAGTTCCTCGTCGCGAATGGCGTTCAATCCTCCGACTTCAACAGCTACGGCGCACGCCGCGGCAACGACCGGGTGATGACCCGTGGCACATTCGCCAACGTCCGCATCAAAAACCTAATGGTGCCAGGCGTTGAAGGCGGCGTGACGAAGTTCGGAACAGAGACGTTACCGATTTACGACGCCGCGATGAAACACCAGCAAGCCGGCACGCCGCTGGTGATTTTTGCTGGGCAGGAATACGGCACCGGCAGCTCGCGCGACTGGGCGGCAAAAGGCACGCGGTTGCTCGGCGTGAAAGCCGTCATCGCCCAGAGCTTCGAGCGAATCCACCGGTCAAACCTCGTCGGCATGGGCGTGTTGCCCTGTCAGTTTAAAGAAGGCACGACCGCGCAGACGCTCGGCCTGACCGGCACGGAGACATTAGACATTCTCGGTCTCGACGAAAACGTCAAGCCCCGGCAAGAGTTGACGTTGGTAATCAACGGCACGCAGCGCGTTCCGATCATCTGCCGGATTGATACCGCCATCGAAGTCGAATATTACCGGCACGGTGGCATCCTGCCGTTCGTTCTCCGCCAGCTGGTGAAGTAGTCGTCGACACAATTATGAAAAGACTTTTGCTGGCGTTGGCCGGGTTGGCCGCCATCGCGCTGGTGGCATTTGTTCTACTGCACCGGTCCGAACCGACACCGGCCGCCGTCACCTTGTTGCCGGCAACGACGGTGGCCTTGGTTGATATCCCGAATTTTCAGCAGTGCCGGGCCAAAGTCGCCGCCAGCCCGGTAGCGCGATTTTGGAATGATCCAGCGGTGCACGCTTGTTTGGAAAAACAGTTGTCGGCAACAATCGGCAGTCAGCCCGGCTCGTCTGAACTCGCCGCGATTCTGACAGATGTGACCCTCGCCCTACCGCACGGCGAGGCATTTCTGGCAATCACCCACGTGACAACACTGCCGGCATTGCAATGCACGCTCGCCGCCGGCGTTGATTTGTACGGCCACAAACTGGCAACCCAGGCGACGTTAAAAGTTTACGAATACGAACTCCGCAAGCACAACCCAGCCGCGAGCGTCGCCGTCAAAAAGTTTCGCGGCGTGAAATACGCAGTCTGGCAACTCGCGCCTGACGCGCAATTGTGCCACGCTTTCTTCGGCACGCTCCTCGTGTTCACCACCGATGAGGCGACGCTTTGCGAAATGATTACCCGCGCCGCCGGCAAAGCTGACGCACCGGGGTTAGCGGCCAGCGCCGGCTACCAAAACATCCTTCGCCAATTACCGGAACAACGCGATTTGCACGCCTACCTCGATGTCGAGCAGCTGGTCAGTCGCTTCAGTTTGCCACTCCGTTTCGCCATGCCAAACAATCCGCTCGTCCAACAATTGACCAACATTCAGGCGTGGGGCACCGGTGTCACTTTCGGCGAAACCAACATTACCGATGTCGACGTCACCACCTTTACAAATCCCAACCAACCCGCGCCGCCGCTTCAGCAAACGACACTCGCCGCCGCTCCCGCCGACTCCACTCTGTATTGGGCCGGCACACCCAATCTCGCGGTTGGCTACCGGACCGTGTTGGATGTCATCAAGCTCGCCGGCAACCGTGACACTGCGCAATTTGTGGCCGGTGCGGAGCTGATGCTGGCGTTTGCCGGCGTGCGAATCGACAAAGATTTCCTCGCCAAGCTCGGCCCTGAAGTCGCCATCATCGGTAACTGGCGTCCCGGCGCGACCGCTCCCGACTTGGCGTTGGTGGCCGAAGTGCGCGACCAACCGGCTTTGGTTGGTAAATTCCGGCGCATCACCGGACTGCTCGATGCAATATTCAAAACCACCGATGCGGTGCCGGTCGCCGACGAGATACTGCAGGTCGTCCGGACCAGCACCGGCTATGCGTCGCCGGCGTTTGCGCTCACGGACAAGTTTTTTGTTCTCGCTCTCACCGCCGACTATGGCCGCGAAATCATCACCCAGATCAAAACCGGCAACGCAGTTCTGCCGGTCGCGGCCGTCGGGAATTCGGTGACCTACTGCGACACGCGTCAATTTCTGGCTGGCTTGTACAGTCTGACCGGCAGCAATACCATCGCGCAACTCGGCCAGTTACCGGAACCTGAGACCATCGCCAAGCATACTGGCATCTACACCGCCACGACCATTACCACCACCAACGGTTCGCGCACCACCACCCACTCCACGCTTGGCAAGCCGGTCACCGGATTGATTACACTCGTCGGCGCATTTGCCGCCGCGCAACCATGGCTCGCGCGCCTGCCGGTGACTATTCCAGGGTTGCCCACCAAGTCTTCAAATACGGTCGCTCACCTTCCGCCAGCCGGTAATCAAACGGCAACGTCTCAAACTCCAACGCCTTGATTTCGCGCCCGGCCGCCTTGACGGCCGCACGAATCGCATTCTCAAAATCTTCCGGCTTAAGGGTTCGTTGATTCGTCGAACAAAACAGCGTTCCGCCACGCGCCACGAGCGGAACCGCCAATGCCGCCAACGCCGCGTAATCCCGTTCCGCTTGAAACCGGCGGCCGCCTTTCGTCGTCGAAAACGTCGGCGGATCAAGCAGCACCAAATCCCATTGCTGACTGCGCTTCGCAAACCGCTTCAACCAATCGAACACATCACCGAAAATGAATTCGTGCTGGCTGGGATCGAGGTCGTTGGCGCGGAAGTTGGCTTGGCCCCAATCGAGGTAATTCTTGGAAAGATCAACGCTTGTCGTCACCGCACCAGCTTTGGCCGCAGCGACGGAAAAGGCGCAGGTGTAAGCAAAACAATTCAAAACTCGTTTACCGGCCAGTGGCATCTTCAGCAAGCGCCGGCGGTTTTCGCGTTGATCGAGGAACAGGCCAGTCGAAAGCCCTTCACCAAAATTGATCAGATAGGTCAGGCCGTTCTCGCGCACCGGGAACCGACCGGTAATCGGTTCGCCGGCAACCAACTGCGGTGCGCTACGTTGCTGTTTGGTGGCGAGCTGTTCGTACACTGAAAAACCGGTCAGCGCCGGTAATACCGCAGCTGGGGTGAGGCGCTGGATGCAGAGCCGGTCGGCGTACGAGTCAACGATGATACCCGGCAAGCTGTCGCCGGCGGCATTGACGAGCCGGTAGGCGTTGGTGTCGTCGTCGAAAAGGAGATCGCGAAATTCGCGCGCGGCAGTGAGCGGGTCGAAGTCTTCAAACACGGCCGGAATGCTCGCCTCGAACGTGACCGGCGTGCCGGTGGCCGGATGCGTAAATGTGATCCGGTGCGCGTGCAACATCAGGCGCGGTGCGGGCGCGCCTTCGTATTTTGTGTCACCGAGGATTGGAAAACCAGTTGTCGTCGCGTGCCGGCGGATTTGGTGCGTCTTACCGGTGGCGGGTCGCGCAAGAACAAGATACCGGTCGCCAATCTGCTCGCCGTATTCAAAATCGGTCAGTTCACCGGTCGAATGGACGTGGAATACTTTCCGCGACGGCTTCCGGTCGGATAACAACAGGTATTCTTTGCGAACAGTGTGAGCTTCAAATTGCTTAGCAAGCGACTGGTTGGCGCGCGTGGATTTACCGAAGACGAGCACACCGGAGGTTTCCTTGTCGAGCCGTTGAAGAATCGAAAGTTTGTAACCGCGCTTGGTCAGCCATTCATGGAGCCCATCCGGCGAGGTTTTGTCCGGCTTGTGGGTGTTGATGCCGGAAGGCTTGTGAACGACGAGTAGGTCGGCGTCCTCGAATAAAATCAGGTGCGTCACATCAACCTGGCGGCCATTGAAGCGCGCGTCCGCCGAGCAGATGGACGTGCAGGTGTGGAACGCTCTCGCCGGCATCGCGACCTTTGTTGATCACCAGCCGGTAACCGGTCGCATCAATCCCCTCTTGCCTGGCGATGGCGGCGGCCACAGTCAGGAGATGACCAAGCAACGCTTCGTCGTTAGTCGCGGCAACGTTGGCAATCTCTTGTTTCGGCAAGATCAGGATGTGTACTGGTGCTTGCGGGCTAATGTCACGAAAGGCCAGCGCCCGGTCGTCTTCAAAAACGATTTTGGCCGGGATTTGCTTGGCGATGATTTTGGTAAAAATGTTATCAGCCATGGTTTACTCTGTGACTTCAAGGTTCACGAGTTGGACACGGTCGCGGACGAAACCCAAGATATCATCGGCCAACGCCCGACAACTATCGCCCCACCGGCGCACACCGCGCAATCGCATCACACACGCACGAAGACCACAAAGATTGAGTTGCGCCGGTTCGGTCAGTGCGCGTAACTCACGGTCGAGTTGCCGGTAAAACCCTAGCTCAAATGTTTCGCTACCGGCGAGCTGGTCCAAGCGAATTTCCGCGAACTGCCGGCGGCGCCGGTAAGCATCGGCATAGTTAGTAAGGCCGAACAATGTCAACGCGGCACAGGTTAACTCCGCAATGTCGGCGGCTGTGATTTCGTGCGCGTCGCGGGCGTGCCGGTAAATCGCACTGGCAATGGATTCAGCGAGCAACTCGTCGCCGATGGCGCGCTGAATTGCAGCGACAAGCCGGTTGCTGTCGAACGGCGTTAACCGGTCGTCTGCCCCGCGCACCCAAACAATGTCTTCACGCAGTTGAATCATCGCTTACTTTTGCGGGGGCGCCCGTTTTTGACCATGCGCTGAATTTCGTGGATGAATTGCTCTGCGTCATGGAATTGCCGGTAAACAGAGGCAAAGCGAACGTAGGCAATCTCGTCGAGCTTGCGCAGGTGGCGCATGACTCGTTCACCGATTTGTTCGGAGGTAACTTCGCGACCAAATTCATTTTCGAGTTCGGTGATTACGCGTTCGACAGTCGCTTCGATGGATTCGGTGCTCACCGGACGTTTTTCACAGGCCCGTTCGATACCGTTACGGAGCTTGCGTTGGTCGAACTCTTGATAATCGCCGCTACGTTTCTTGACGCGCATGGCTTCATGGAACACCGCTTCGTAGGTGGTAAATCGCGTGCTACAGCCGAGACATTCGCGACGCCGACGAATCTGCGCGCCATCGCCACTGGAGCGCGAATCAATCACCTTATCGTCTTGTTCTCCACATTTTGGGCAGCGCATTAAAGTTTCCGGCACTTGAGTTAGCACGCGCTCCGCCGCCGGTCAAGCTTGCGGATTTCCAATGATTGCGCGGCAAAATATTTTTCGGTAAGCTGCCGGCATGACTGATCCACGCATCCAAAAGCTCGCTCGGTTGCTAACCGAGTATTCGGTCCGACTCAAACCTGGCGACATCGTCGCCATCAACGGTGAAGCACTGGCCGCACCGGCCATCCGCGAATGCTACCGGGCTGCATTGCGCCTCGGCGCACACGTTATTTGCGACATCTCGCTGGACGGCCTGTCGGAGATTTTTTATACCGAAGCCCAAGCCGAACAGTTGAAATGGGTTTCGCCATTTGCCAAGTTTAAGGTGTCTAAAATTGACGCCCAGATCGGTTTTTGGGCGGACGAAAACACCAAAAGCCTGACCAATGTTGACCCGAAACGACTAGCCGCGGCCGCTTCGGCGCGGAAGCCGATTTTTAAGAAATTTATGACGCGGAGCGCAGCCGGCAAGCTGCGCTGGGTGGGCACGCAATGGCCCTGCCAAGCCAGCGCTCAAGATGCGGAAATGTCATTGGAGGAATACGAGAACTTTGTCTTCGGTGCCGGTTACCTTGACGATGCCGATCCAATCAAAACTTGGCAGCAGATTTCAAAGAAACAACAGGCGCTCACCGATTTTCTGAATACAACGCGCGAAATCCGCATTGTGTCGGAAGATACCGACATCCGGTTCAGCACCCAGCGCCGCAAATGGGTTAATTGCGACGGCCAGATGAACTTCCCAGACGGCGAAGTCTTTACCGGCCCGGTCGAGGCAAGTGTCGAAGGCCACATTAAGTTCAGCTTCCCGGCGGTGCATCACGGCCGGGAAGTTCACGATGCGCAGCTTTGGTTTTCGCAAGGCAAAGTCGTCAAGTCAGCCGCCAGCAAAGGCGAAGATTTTCTCCGCGCGATGATTGCGATGGATAAAGGTTCGTGCTACCTCGGCGAGACGGCATTCGGCACCAATTACAACGTCAAGCGCTACACGAAGAACACGCTGTTTGACGAAAAGATTGGCGGGACGATTCATCTGGCGCTCGGCGCCGGTTACCCGGAGACCGGCAATAAAAATGAGAGCGGCTTGCACTGGGACATGGTTCGCGACTTGCGGACCGGCGGCGAAATTTACGCCGATGGCGAGTTGATTCAGAAAAACGGCCGCTTCCTAAACAAGGCGTTTTCGCAGGCCTAGTTGGCGCGTTTGACAGGCATTGTCATGACTGCTAGTGTCAACCACGACACAGGTGATTTATGATTACACTAACTGAAAATGCGGCCAAACAAATTGGCGCGTTACAAAAAGAACACGCCGCCACCGACAAACCGTTGCGCGTCTATGCTCAAGAAGGCGGTTGCTGCGGCGTGCAGTTCGGAATGGGATTTGATGCCAAGCAAGCGGAGGATACTGTCGTGTCGCAGGCCGGGATTGAAGTAGTCATTGATCCACAAAGCGCTCCATTGCTTGCCGGCAGCGTAGTGGACTATGTTGTGACGCCAGAGGGCGAAGGCTTTAAAATCGAAAACCCAAACAACCCCAAGAAAAAAGAAGGCGGTTGCGACTGCGGCCACGGCTCGTGCCATTGATAAATTAATTCGCGGGGGTGCTTCGGCATTGCCGAGGCTGAGAACAAACCCACACAACCTGACCCAGGTAATGCTGGCGGAGGGAAAACTTGAACACACCAAAACAGTCCGAAAACTTTCCAAAATCCTGCAAGGTATACGTCGCGGGCAAACTCCATCCGGATATCCGCGTCCCGTTTCGCGAGATTGCGCTGTCACCGACGGTGAGTCACACCGGCAGCATTGAAACGAATCCACCGGTCCGAGTCTATGACACGAGCGGCCCGGCCCATAACGACTTTAAAGCCGGTTTGCCAAAGCTCCGCCAACCGTGGATTGCAGCGCGCGGCAAAGGCAAAATCGTCACCCAACTACATTACGCTCGGCAAGGAATCATCACGCAGGAAATGGAATTCATCGCCATCCGGGAAGGATTGGAACCGGAGTTTGTCCGCAGCGAAGTCGCCCGCGGTCGCGCCATCATTCCGCTAAACATCAATCATCCGGAAGCCGAGCCGATGATTATTGGTCGGAATTTCCTCGTTAAAATTAACGCCAACATTGGCAACAGCGCTGTCGCTTCCAGCATTGCGGAGGAAGTCGAAAAGATGCAGTGGTCAATCCGCTGGGGCGCGGACACCGTAATGGATCTCTCCACCGGCCCGAAGATTCACGAGACACGTGAATGGATCATTCGCAACAGCCCGGTCCCGATCGGTACGGTGCCGATTTATCAAGCGCTCGAAAAAGTCGGCGGCAAAGCCGAGGATCTGACTTGGGAGCTTTACCGGCAGACATTGCTCGAGCAATGCGAACAAGGTGTGGATTATTTCACCGTTCATGCCGGCGTGTTGCTCCGGTATGTGCCGATGACCGCAAAACGAAAAACCGGCATCGTCAGCCGTGGTGGTGCGATTCTGGCGAAATGGTGTCTCGCTCATCACCAGGAAAACTTTCTCTACACCCACTGGGATGAGATTTGCGAAATCATGGCCGCATACGATGTGGCGTTCAGTATTGGCGACGGGTTGCGACCCGGTTCGATTGCCGATGCCAACGACGAGGCGCAGTTCGGCGAATTATTCACTCAAGGCGAATTGACAACACGGGCGTGGGCGCACGGCGTGCAGGTGATGAACGAAGGTCCCGGCCACGTGCCGCTGCATCTCATCAAGGAGAATATGGACAAGCAACTGGAGTGGTGCCACGAGGCGCCGTTCTACACGCTCGGTCCGCTGACGACTGACATTGCGCCCGGCTACGACCACATCACCTCGGCCATTGGCGCGGCGATGATTGGTTGGTACGGCTGCGCGATGCTCTGCTACGTGACGCCAAAGGAACACCTGGGCCTACCGGACAAGGAAGACGTCCGGCAAGGCGTCATCGCTTACAAAATTGCCGCGCACGCTGCCGATTTGGCGAAAGGCCATCCCGGCGCACAAACGCGGGATGATGCGCTCAGCAAGGCGCGCTTTGAATTTCGCTGGGAAGACCAATTCAACTTGGCGCTCGACCCCGATATCGCCCGTTCATTCCATGACGCGACATTGCCGGCGGACGGCGCGAAGCTTTCGCATTTCTGTTCGATGTGTGGCCCGCAATTCTGCTCGATGAAGATCACCGAAGACGTGCGAAAGTTTGCAGCGGAACAAGGCATCGCGGAAACCGAAGCGCTCAAGCAAGGTCTGGAAGCGAAGTCGAAGGAGTTCGTCGCAAAGGGCGCCGAAGTCTACGCGAAGGCTTGATTCAGTCTGGGCACGAGCTGAGCTAACGAGACCAGCGCGGGGCGAGGTTAGCCCCAGCGAATGGCTAGCCTGCACGCATTCCATACTTCAGTCGAACGACAATCCAAAATAGAATAAAAAACTGCACAAATCCGAACGTAAACGCGAGGCTCTCTCCCAACCAAGTCGGCTCGATGTGGATCGCAAAATCTATCAGCCGCATAACAAATAGCCACTGGTAGGTAATTCCCGTGGCCATCAACAAAAGCACGCTGCCGGTGTTCGCCGCTAACGCCAAAGCGCCGGCAATCAAAGTGGTCTTGAATGTAACGCTCATATCATGAGCGTGTTATGGATGCCGAATATTCGCATTACCCCACCCTCGCCGGTGAAAGCCAAACTGAGTATTTGCGGCCTGCTATTTGAAGTTGATTGGCAGGAGTAAGCCCTGTTCCGAGTTATCGCCAGTGGCCAGACATCCAGACGTGCGAGCCGCCGCGCTGCTCCCAGCGTCCGCCGTACCAGTACGCGTGCCGGTACGGTGGGTAGGCCCAGTGGCCGCGCGCCCAACACCATCGTCCGTCGTACCACGCCCAGCAACCGTCAATCCAAACGTAATCTGGACCGGGCGTGGGATAAATCCGTTCTTCGTAAACGATTGCCGGCGGCGGCGCTTGCATAACAACTGTGCCAGGCGCCGGAGCTTGGGCGGCACTCACAGTCGTGGCGGTATTGATCATAAAATCAATCACCTTTGGACTAACACCGGCATCTTTCAGATCAATAATCTCGGCGGTGCTGAGGTGATAAACTGAGCGCGAGGTGCGAATCTGACTGATGATTACATCATCGCTGATACTGGCTTTGGCCAAGGCCTTCACATCCGCGACTGCGAGCGGCTGACCTTGCTCCACGCGCACGAGCGTCTGTGGCGCTTGCGCTTGGACGCGCGCCCGGGCCGCTTCATCCATAGAATTGCCCACAAGCGCGCCCGTCAATAAACCGACAATTCCACCAATGGCCGCGCCCTCGGCAGTGTGATGGCCGGAGGCGTTGCCAATCAACGCTCCCACGCCAGCACCGGCCGCGCCGCCCAACAACGCGCCATTGGCCGTGCGATTGGGTTGACCATCGGGCGTATAACACCCGGTAAGTAAAACACCTGTCGAAACCACCGTTACAGCTAAATGGCGATATTTCATAATACTCCCTATTTACTCAGACACTAACACCACCGCAAGCGTTGAGTTGCGCTCAAAAACCAAGGGCGCGACTGGTCGGGCAGGCGCCGAAGAATTTCTTGGCCTTGTGCAACGCGGCAATGAACACATCGACTTCGTCACGCGTGTTGTAGAGATAGAAGCTGGCACGAGTGGTGGCACCGATGTTGAGTTTCTTGTGCAACGGCATCGCGCAATGGTGGCCGGCACGGACGGCAACGCCTTCTTGGTCAAAAAACGTCGCAAGATCATGCGGATGAATATCGCTAAACGCGAACGCCACCAAGCCACCGCGCTTCTCAACATCCAGCGGGCCGTAGATTTTGATTTCGACAAACTCCTGCAACCGGTCGAGGGCGTAGCCGGTAATTTCTTTTTCGTGTTGCCGGATTTTTTCCAAACCAATGTTCTGGAGATAATCCACGGCCACACCCAAGCCAATGGCTTCCGCAATGCTCGGAGTCCCGGCTTCAAATTTGTACGGCAAATCATTACAAGTGAAACCGTCCGCCCGGACTTCCCGGATCATTTCCCCGCCCCCCATAAACGGCGGCATGGCTTCGAGCAGCTGCCGTTTACCATAGAGCGCACCGCTGCCGGTTGGGCCAAGCATTTTATGACCGCTGAAGGCGTAAAAATCCACATCCAGCGCCTGCACATCCACCGCGAGGTGCGGAATTCCTTGCGCGCCGTCCACCAGAATCAGGGCCCCGACTTTATGCGCAGCATCGGCGAGTTGGCGGATGGGATTGATTGTGCCGAGGACGTTTGAGCAATGCGTAACCGCGACCAGTTTCGTGCGGGGGCTGATCTCCGGTATGGTGAGCGTGCCGTCGGCATTCAGTTCAATACGCTTAACAACCGCACCGGTCGCGGCGGCGACCTGATACCACGGCACAATGTTGCTATGGTGTTCGAGCCACGTAATGAGGATTTCATCACCGGGCTTAAGATTCGTCCGCGCCCACGAGTAGGCGACGAGGTTAATGGATTCGGTGGTTCCGCGAGTGAAGATGACGGTTTCCGGCGCCGGCGCATTAATAAATTTTGCGACCCGTTGCCGGGCGAGTTCGTACTCGCGCGTGGCGCGCTCGGCAAGCGCGTGGATGCCACGGTGGACGTTGGCGTTGTAGCGCCGGTAGTAATCGTTCAACGCTTCGATTACTTGCCGGGGTTTTTGCGAAGTTGCTGCGTTATCGAAATAGACCAACGGCTTGCCGTGCACCGTCTGGCTAAGGATCGGGAAATCATCACGAATTTCTTCTAGCTGAACAGCATCGAGTGGTTTATTCATCGGCTGACCTTTCGGTGAATCAGTTCACTGAATTCTTTGTAAACAGCCTCGACTTTGATGCGGGCCAAGACCGGCTCAAGAAAGGCTTCGAGCAGAACGTGCCGGGCCTGTTCCTCCGGTAAGCCGCGGGCACGTAGGTAAAACAACTGATCCTCGTCCAGCCGGCCAACTGTGGCGCCGTGTGTGCAGCGCAGTTTATTCGACTCGATTTCCAGAATCGGGCGAGTGTCGCACTTGACCTTGTCGCTGAGAACGAGGTTTTTGTTCGACTGGTAGGCATTCGTGCCGTTGGCGTTTTTCTCGACCTTAATCAGCCCGGTAAAGTTGGTCACAGCAGCATCGCGCAGGACGTTCTTGAAGAGCAAATTGCTGACAGTGTTACCGGCACGGTGATGTTGCTTGGTGAATTGAGCAAACTGTTGCTGGTTTTCAGCAAAGCAGACGCCGTACATGAAGCTCGTGCCGCCCTCGCCAACCATCTCGCACTCGATGTCGTAACGCTGGAAGCTCGCGCCAAACATGCCGATCACCCAATCAATCTCCGCATCCTTGCCGACGCGCGCGCGTTTGAGAGTGAAATCGTAGACGCTTGGATTGAAATCCTGGTAGCTGATGTAGTGCAACCGGCCGCCGTCCTTGACGAACACTTCCGTGCCGGCTCCGTGGAGATTAGGCACGCCGGTGCCACCGATGAATTTCTGGACCACCGTCGCTTCGGCGCCCGGCTCGATGATGATCAGCGTGCGTGGGAAGCCGGTCGCACCTGTCAGAGTGTACAAAATCTCCACCGGCACCTCGACGCGCACGCCGGCCGGAACATAAAGCATCGCGCCGGCATTCCAGAGCGCAGCGTGCAAGGCATTGAACTTGTGCGGTTCGTCGGGCGCAATAAGTTTGCCGAGGTATTCTTGAAGAATGCCGGGATGCTTGGCGAGCGCGGTAGCCATATCGCAGAAGATAACGCCGTTACCGGCGGCAGATGAGAGCTTCACATTCACTGCCGGTTGGTCGCCGGCAAGCTTGTCGAGATTCAGTTTCCGGATATCAAACCGCTGCCAGTCGAGGTCGCGCCGGGTGGGCATTGGCAGCGCCGCAAAAGTTTTCCACGCCAGCTCGCGTTGTTGCCGGAGCCACGCCGGGTCGTTGGTGGTATTGGGTGGCGTCATCCGACGGAACCTTCCATTTGTAAATTAATCAGTCGGTTGATCTCGACGGCGAATTCCATCGGTAACTCTTTGACGATAGGTTCGATGAAGCCGTTGACGATCATGCTGACGGCTTCTTCCTTTTTGATGCCGCGGCTCGTCAGGTAGAAAAGCTGCTCGTCGGAAACATTGGAGACACTGGCTTCGTGCTCGACAGTGACGAGGTCACCATCAGTTTCCATGACCGGGTAAGTGTCCGACCGGCTTTGCGCGTCGAGGATGAGCGCGTCGCAATTGACTTGCACCCGGCAATTCGGCGCTTCGCCACGGACTTGCACCAACCCCCGGTAGGAGGCGCGACCACCGTGGCCACTAATAGATTTTGAATTAATCCTCGCAGTGCAATTCGGCGCCATAAACACCATTTTTGCGCCGGCATCCTGCCACATCCCTTTGTCAGCAGAGGCCAGACTCAACACTTCACCGTGCGCGCCTTCGCCGA
This sequence comes from Verrucomicrobiota bacterium, assembly GCA_037146675.1. Taxonomy (GTDB): domain Bacteria; phylum Verrucomicrobiota; class Verrucomicrobiia; order Palsa-1439; family Palsa-1439; genus CAINDI01. Next base: position 43,239 of record JBAWWR010000005.1, read on the forward strand.
TGAGATAACAGGATGGATATTTCACAGTGCGCTTCGAACCGAGATTCCCGTCCACCCATTCCATCACGCCTTTGGTCTGAACCATCGCGCGTTTGGTCACGAGATTATATACGTCGGTGCTCCAGTTTTGAATCGTGGTGTACCGGCAGCGAGCGCGGTCCTTGACAAAAATTTCAACAACGGCGGCGTGCAAGGAGTTCGTCGTGTAAACCGGCGCGCTGCAACCTTCGACGTAGTGGCAAAAGGCATCGTCATCCACGACGATCAGCGTGCGCTCGAACTGGCCGAATTGCTCGGCGTTGATACGAAAGTAAACACTGAGCGGCACATCACATTTCACGCCTTTCGGAATGTAGACGAATGAGCCACCGCTCCAGAATGCAGAGTTTAGCGCGGCGAATTTATTGTCCTCCGGCGGAATGGATTTGGCGAAATGCTCCCGGAAGATTTCCGGATACTGTTTCATTCCCTCGTCGCAACTCAAGAAAACGACACCCTTTTTCGAGAGTGTTTCCTGAATGTTATGGTAGGCCATCTCCGAGTCAATCTGCGCGCCGAGGCCACCGAGAAGCTTTTGCTCTTCTTTGGCGATACCGAGCTTATCGTAAGTGCGCCGAATTTCCTCTGGTACGTCTTCCCATTTACGGGCCGATTTATCAACCGAACTAAGGTAATAAGTGATCGCTTCGTAATCCAAATCGCGCAAGCCCGGCAACCACGCCGGTAAGTCAGTCTTCAGAAAGATGTCGAGACTGCGATGCCGGAACTCGCGCATCCAGGCCGGCTCCCCTTTCACATCGCACATGTAATCTATGACCGAGTGCGACAAGCCCTTCGGAACCGAGCGAACGGTTTTCAGATCGTCGTGGAAACCTTCTTTGTAAGGGCCGCGCGCAAGTTCCGGGGCTGCTGCGCTCATGACTTGACTCCGGCCGCCTTATCGCCGGTCACCCAACCGTAACCGTGCTCCTCCAAATGACCCGCCAATTCCCGGCCACCAGACTGCACAATTTTGCCGTCCACGAGGATGTGGATGAAATCCGGCTGGATATACCGCAGAATCCGTTCGTAATGCGTAATGATCAAGACGCCGAGATTCGGGCCGCGCATTTCACTGACACCGCGCGAAACGATTTTCAGTGCATCAATGTCGAGGCCTGAATCAGTCTCATCCATTACGGCAAATTCTGGCTCGAGCATCATCATCTGTAAGATTTCGTGCCGCTTCTTTTCGCCACCGGAGAAGCCTTCATTGAGGTAGCGCTTCATAAACGCATCGTCGATGTCGAGGAACTTCATTTTCTTCTCGAGCTTGTCGTAGAATTCCATCACTTCCAGCTCGTGACCGGCCCGCGCGTTGCAGGCTTGCCGTAGAAAATTGCTCATTCGCACTCCCGGCACCTCGCACGGATATTGAAACGCCAGAAATAAACCCTGCCGAGCGCGCTCATCCACTTCTAATTCGAGCAGGTTTTTCCCATTCATCAAAATCTTACCGGCGGTAACGGTGTATTTGGGATTACCGGCAATGGTGTTGGCGAGCGTGCTCTTGCCGGAGCCGTTGGGCCCCATGATGGCATGGACTTCGCCTTTGCGGATGGTCAGGCTCAAGCCTTTGAGAATTTCGCGCTCCTCAATCTTGGCGTGTAAATCAATAATTTCCAACGAATCAGTCATTTTGATCCTCAAAACGAAACAAGACAATAATTGTCCGATTTCGATTCCACTATACCGAATCACCAATCCCTGTCAAGTCCACTCCATTAGATAATTCTGGTTTGCGGTTAACGATGACTCACAGTTGACTGCGCCGGTTTGGTAGCGTTGACAAATGTGACGCAGGTCGGTATCATGTCGAAATCATTTGTTGGGGACGTAGCTCAGTTGGCTAGAGCGCCTGAATGGCATTCAGGAGGTCGAGGGTTCAACTCCCTTCGTCTCCACCAATCTTAAACTCGATGACACGCAACACGACAACCAGTTTCGTTTGGGCGCGGCGGCGGAAACGCCGGCGGCGCTAACGGTTGGACTGTATCGGCGTTCATCACCTCCGTTCCGGAATTCCTATGAACCAAAAGATTCGCAATATCGCTATTATCGCGCACGTTGACCACGGCAAGACGACGCTCGTTGACAAACTACTCCGCGAAGGCGGCGTGTACCGCACCGGTCAGGCCATGGAAGAACGCGCAATGGACTCGATGGACCTTGAAAAAGAAAAAGGTATCACCATCAAGGCCAAAAACGCCTCGGTCCACTGGAAAGACTACCTCATCAATATCGTCGACACCCCCGGCCACGCTGACTTCGGTGGCGAAGTTGAACGAATCCTCCAGATGGTAGACGGCGTACTGTTGCTAGTTGATGCCTTTGACGGCCCACAGGCGCAGACCCGGTTCGTACTCAAAAAAGCATTGGCTCACAATCTCAAACCCATCGTCGTCATCAACAAGATTGATCGCGAACACGCCGACGCGCACGATGTGCACGATAAAGTTCTCGAGCTCCTCCTCGAGCTTCACGCCAACGAAGCGCAATTCAATGCCCCATTCGTCTACGCGAGTGCGCGTGATGGCTACGCCCTCAAGAACCTCGGCGACCCGAAGAATGGCATGACACCACTTTTCGAAACGATCATTGAGCATATTGCACCGCCCGAAGCTGATCGCAACGCGCCGTTCCAAATGCTTGTCAGCAATCTCGACTGGAGCGACTACGTCGGCCGAATCGCGATTGGCAAGGTTACCGGCGGCCACTGTAAAGTTGGCGATCCAATCGTCTGTATTCACAAAAACGGCAAACGCGATAAATCTGTTGTTACCAAGATTTTTGAATTCAGCGGCCTGAAATCCGGTGAGACCGTCGCGGCGGAAGCCGGCAACATCGTCGGCATCTCTGGCGTCGAAGAACTTTCGATCGGTGAAACACTCTGCGACAGCATCGAGCGTGAGCCGGTGCCGTTCATGGAGCTCGATCCGCCAACGATTCAAATGCAGTTTGCCGTCAACGACGGCCCATTAGCCGGTAAGGACGGCAAGTTCATCACGGCCCGGCATCTTAGCGAGCGGTTACACAAAGAAACGCGCACCAATATTTCCCTAACCGTTACCGACACCAACGCAGCCAACATCTTTTTGGTCAGCGCCCGTGGCGAAATGCAGATCGCGGTGTTGGTCGAGCAGATGCGGCGCGAAGGCTACGAAGTCCTCGTCTCGCGGCCCGAGGTAATCTTGAAGGTGGAGAACGGCAAGAGCCTTGAACCTTATGAATCGCTTTGGTTGGAAGTTCCAAACGAATGTCTCGGCGACATCCTCCAGAATTTGGCGTCACGAAAAGGCCAAATTGTAAACATGTCCCACAATCCGCAAGGCGTGGATCTCGAGGTTACCATTCCAACACGTGGACTGATTGGCCTTGAAACCGATGTCGTTAATTTGACCAGTGGTCGCGGCGTGATGAGTCATATGTTTAAAGAGTATGGCGCATGCGTCGGCGAAATTCTGACACGGTTGACGGGAACGCTCGTGTCGATGGAAACAGGGATTGCCAGCGCTTGGGCACTCAACAACATCCAAGTCCGCGGCCGCCTTTTTGTTGGCCCGCAGGAAGAAGTTTATGAAGGTATGATCATCGGCGAAAATCCGCGCGCCGAAGACATGCCGGTGAATCCCACCAAGACCAAGCATCTCACCAACATGCGCAGTCAGGGTGATGGCAAAGGCATCCAACTCGATACAGCTTTGAAGATGAGTCTGGAGCGCGCAATCGAATACATAGCCGGCGACGAATACGTTGAGGCGACACCAAAGAATCTTCGACTCCGCAAGAAATATCTCAACGCCGTCCAACGCAAGCGCGCCAGCCAAGCCCAACAGTCGATTTCTGAAGCCGCATCTGAATAGCGCAAGTCAGTAATGCATTCTTCAAGGAAGCGAATGCTCCTTGAAGAATTTAACGGCAACAGCGGAAGTGTCGGCGGGGCTGTCGTGTCCGCCGGGATGAATGTAGGCCGCAATTGGCGTGCCGCGTTTTGACGGATAAAACGTGCATCCAGGTTGTTCGCACCACGCCTGCCCTGCCCCGCATTCGTTCAGCTTGCGCAAACCATCCAGCGTCTCCAGTTGCCACGAAAACTTAACGCTGGTGTCGTTCTGACCGGCAATTAGCAGGACCGGCTTGGGTTTTAATCTCCCCAGCGAAGCGACAATTGCAGCCGCAGATGGCGCAACAGCCGCCAACTGGTCGCCCCGGGTCGCCCAGAGCAAATAAACAAGGAACCCGCCATTGGAGTGGCCGGTTGCGTAGATGCGTTTGTTGTCCACCCGGTATTCCTGGCGAAGCGTGGCCAGCACGGCATCGAAGAATTTCAAGTCGCGGTCGCCTTGGCCACCGACGATATGCTGCCAGCCGGACAACTTGCCTTCCGGATCATACAACACGCCCGGCGTATTGAGTCCCTGCGGATAAACCACCAGCGCTTCTGGCCAGATTGTTTGAAAGCCAAATGTACCGGCGGCACCGGCCATCGTCCCGCTATGCCCGTGAAAAGCAAAGACGACCGGCATGGCTTCCGTCTTGGCTTGCGTTGGAACGGCAACCAGCGCTTGGCGAATAACGCCGTCCACTATCCATTCGCGAGTTATCGGCGTGTGATTACTGATTGCCATGTGCCGCAATCGCGCTCAGGGAAGCGCGTGTTCCTTGAAGAATTTTACGATCAACGCCGGGACATTTGGCGGGAATACGTGTCCGCCGGGATGAATGCAGGTCACCACTGGCGTGCCGAGCGTTGAAGGATAAAGTGTGCAGCCCGACTGCTCATTCCACGCCTGCCCTTCCCCGCATTGATTGAGTTTGCGCAGACTGTCCATCGTCGCTTGTTGCCACGCGAACTTCACGAGCGTGTCAGTCTGGCCGGCAATATGCAGCACGGGCTTCGGTTTTAATTCCCCCAGCGCAGCGATTGTCGCAGCTGCGGATGGCGCGACGGCGGCCAACCGGTCACCACGACAAGCCCAGAGCAAATAGGTAAAGTAACCGCCGTTGGAGTGGCCGGTCGCATAGATGCGTTTGTCATCCACCCGGTAGTCTTTATGGAGCGTGGCCAGCACGGCATCAAAGAACTTCAAGTCACGGTCGCCGTGATTGCCGGCGGCATGTTGCCAACCGGGCAGCTTGCCTTGCAGATCGGTCAACAACCCCGGCGTGGGCAGACCCTGCGGATAAACGACAATCGCCTCTGGCCAGAGAAGATGAATGGCGCAACCCTTGGCAGCCAGCCCCATGTTGCCACCGTGCCCGTGAAACACAAAGACCACCGGCATGGGTTTCGTCTTGTCAGTTCCATCCGGTGTAGCCACCAATGCTTGGCGCACGACGCCGTCCACCGTCCACTCCTGACGTGCCAGCGCATTACCGGCGCGCACTGACGGCAACGCTGTAAAGCCGAGCACCAGCCACAAACTGAACCAGCGGCAAATCAATTTCAACATGGTCGGCACATTCGCAAACCGCCTACCCGGTTACAACAGATTTCCTCGACTGGGGCGCATTTGAACACGATCACCATTCCATACATGTAGCGGACGATAATCTTTCAGCACCGTAAAACGGTTTCCACCCGCCCAAAGATAATCTTTCAGCACCGCAAAACGTCCGGGCTGGGAAGAAACTACGATTTTCCATAGGAAAACGCCGATTTGATGTGCT